>CAKOFP010000124.1 GCA_933226995.1 Candidatus Nitrosopolaris rasttigaisensis
ACCAGTAAATAAGTCCCAACCTGGATGTATGCAAACAACGTTTTCTTCATGTTTCCACAACCCTTCCATCCTCTCAATTGATAGATTCTCAAAAGCATTATAGAATTCAGAGTTAATCTTTTGTACTTGCACCATAATTTCATCTTCTTTCATTATTATTGTACATCATTTAGTAAGTCTTCATTAAAATATTTAGGTGAACAATTCGTGGTGGTTCTACTCATCACTACGATATTGTGGCATTAATTTATGTTAAGCAATAGTCATGATGCCGGCTCATTTAACCAATGTAAATTATAAAAAATGGTAGTTGTGATTTATATTCTTCTTCTACTGTACCTCGAACTGAGGTCACTTGCGTCCCGAAGTAAGACGGTTAGTAATTATGGAATATCCCTTCCCTGGTTTTACTCCTCCTCAACTTGAAGGAAAAATATGGTGGTTTTCTTTTCATCAGACTCCTGATATACCCGAAGCTCTTGTAGAAGGAAAAGAAACAATGTATTTATCATGGTTCTATCATAATCTTGCATATAATCCATCTGCAATCAAGCAGACGGATATCAACGAATATGTTAGCCATTATTCTGCTCCAGGCGGTATGCGTGATGGATTTAACTATTACCGAGCTTCTCCACAGGATGCAATTCAAAATGTGAATTATTCAAAGACTAAGCTTCCAATGCCAGTACTGGCGGTATCAGGAGGATACATTCCATTCGTTGGAGGGAATGTTACTTTTAATTACGTACTGTATGGAATGCAGGCATTAGCTCAAAATGTCCGAGGTATCCAAGTTCCCAATTCGGGTCACTGGATTCCAGAAGAGCGGCCAGACTTTGTAATAAAACTGCTCGACAATTTCTTTAGAAACAATACCAAGTAAACTAAAGGGAATTTATGGGTTAGATGATGTCTGATGATAGGAGAGGGCGAAAGACAGAAAGAAAGGAGCGGAACAATGAGTCGACATAATATTGGTACATTAGTGGTGGCAATAACAGCACTGTATGTTATCGTTGGTTTTACGATATATTTCAACAACCCTGGTCTTAATAAGGCATGGCCAATACAACAAAAAGACAAAGGCATGGTCGTACTTGGTGTTCATTCACCTGAATTTACGATTGAAAAGAATTATACCAATGTGACGGCTGCTCTCCAAAGATTTGGGATAACTTATCCTGCAATAGCAGCTACAACGGTAGAAAATCATACCATAACTACTATCAAGCTCAATAAGACTCAGTTCCAGCAAGTTAACGAGTCACAATTCAAAAAGGCACCTGAATTTGCTCAAATTAGTGGTTACATAAATACACCTAATAATAATCCGTTGACGCTTTCATCTCTTAAAGGAAAAGTAGTCTTGGTATACATTTGGACTTATACATGCATTAACTCGATTCGGCCTATGCCCTACATTCATGATTGGAATCAAAAATATTCTGACAAGGGTTTAGTCATAGTTGGTGTTCATTCGCCTGAATTTACGTTTGAAAAGAATTATACCAATGTGAAGGCTGCTGTCCAAAAATTTGGGATAACTTATCCTGTATTATTGGATAGTGACCATGGAACTTGGAATGCTTACGGAAACCAGTACTGGCCTAGGTATTACTTGATTGATACCCAAGGATACATAAGATATGACCACATAGGTGAAGGAGGTTATGATCAAACAGAAAAAGCAATTCAGTCACTAGTGACTGAACGTGCTGCTCTGATGGGTGCAAAAGAAATAATGTTCAATGCAAAACCGACAGTAATCAAGCAAGGAAGTCTGCAGTATGTAGATTTAAGTCAGAGCACGACACCAGAAATATACATAGGATATGATACTGCGAGAGCACCGCTTGGAAATCCTGAAGGCTTCAAACCAAATCATACAGTATCATACTCAATCCAATCAAATACCAATTTCAAACCTGATGTAGTATACCTTCAAGGCAATTGGAAAAACAACCCCGATAATATGGAATTACAAAACGATACTGGGCGTATTCTTTTGACATATTATGCAAAGGCTGTAAATATAATAGCAGGAGGAAAAGGTGGAGGAGTTGTTTCTAATGATGTGGGAGCAGGAGCAGTAGCAGCATCAACCGCAAAGACACCAAACAAGTCATTAGGAGTGGATTTATCACAAGATGGTAGTTTTAGAATTGACGGTCAAAGGTTGTATAATTTATCAATACATAACAACTATGCTGTTCATAATATTGTAATTGATATTAAGGGCAAAGGATTTCAATTCTATACCTTCACTTTCGGGTAGGGAGCGGGGATGCCCGGGATGTATATAGATTATTGCTATGGTTAAGATTCTAAACAATAAACAAGCAAGTATGAGCCTATTAGTAACGAAGCTAGCTCATCTGCTCTAAAAGTCATTTCGGCCACTTTAGATCGGTTAGCCTCACTCAGATCCCATAGTGCTTTTACCGTAAGCCTATCAATCGCCGAGCGTCGACGGTGTTGCGGGTACCAACCCAAACGCCGCTAGGCCTGGGTGTGATCCATGGCTTGACGGGCGTGATATTCCGGATCATTGGGATGCGGAGTCAGCGGCGTGATGGTGACCTTCATCCAGATATGAAGGGGCATCGAGGCGAGGACTTCGCGAAGCTCTGCCTCGTCGGCGGCGCGGAACAGCCCAATGCTGCGCCATTCGCCTGGACCGAGCGGCGGGCGCCAGAGCCGGACCAAATGGCCTGCTTTGGCGAGCTCAGCGGCGCGCACTGCCTCCGCCGCGCGCAATTCATCGACTTCGACGGGGCTAGTTCCTTCGGGAACCGTGGTGACCAGATCGGTGAGGTATTCCATGGGTTTCTCCTTTCGCTCGCCAGGATTTAGTGGTTTCTGTCACCGCTTGCTGCGCGACCCCTGTGATTACCGCCCGTGGCTCATCCTCCCATTGCGTTCAGTGGGCCGACCCCAACCCGTGATACATTATCCTTAAACTCCAAAGGGCGTACCTCATTGAGTGTGGACTACAGAGAGTGCACCAGGGAATTATGGGACTAAACATAAAGATTCAATGATTATTCCTCAGAAATAGTAAATAACTAAGGATTTAGTGCAAACTCCTTCTATACTACTATTTTAGTGCAAACTCTATGCCCACATCAAACTTGGTATAATATTTTTGAACATCAGAATTGCCGTATTTCGATCTGAATTTCTCTACTATTTCTTTAACTTTGTTGTCATCAGTTATCGTTTTTGCTTTAGCGCTTAACTCTTGTCCGCGTGCCGAAATTTTCACGGTTGGATCTTTTAGCACATTTCTGTACCAATTTGTATCCGAACCCTGTACAGGAAGTAAATACAATTTGTCGTCTTCATAAACAAACCAAACAGGTCTCGATATATCTTGACCCGATTTTCTGCCTCTAACAGTTAAGTCTATTTCATTTGTTGTACTGAGGTCTTTGAATGAGTCAGGTTTTGACATATAGAATGTGTTTAGGAGCATCTGCTAATTATCTTTTAATGTATTTCTCAATAGCTAAGCACCTTCGCCCTTCGTCTAGATCTATGAACGACAATTCAAGCTTATCAAACAACAATAATATCCTTATCGTAACGATGATCTCATCCTGAAACCAAAAGAAGGAGGACCAAATTTACTTTAGACTAGCTAATCTATCCTAGCCTAATCCATCCTTTACCTTTCTATTCTTTTGATTGAAGAGAAGACTATTTCAGCAATCCATCTTATCCCTGCATCCTAAGCTGTTTCCATCCTTGATAGCCGGGTTTCTTCATCAGTAGTAATTCTTCCGTTCTTAAATGACGTCCTCTCGATCTTGTAGATACATTATTTCTTATTCCAATAGCTGGTTCAGCATTCAGCTCGTCTAATAAGTTGAAGTTCTTTCTGTTATCATGTGCCTTATCTGCATATACCTTTTGTATGTTACTACATCTTTCAAATGCTTTCCTTACCAAAGGAACAAACTTTTTGCTATCATGAACATTTCCTTTTGTTATTCTGAAAGAGACTATTTTCTTTGTTTTTCCATCCACCGCTATATGTAATTTGATGAACTCCTTTTTGCTCCGTCTCCACTTTTCTTCTATGTAGTAGCCTTTCTTTGACAAGGTTAGACCTGAGGCATCCACTACTAGCATGGGTTCATCTTTGAAATTAGTATCTTCCACACATGCCTTAATCTTAAGCGTCCTTCTCCTAGTTTGAGTAAAATGCATCTCTTCAATCTTTACGTACTCTGATAATCCACGTACAATGCCTTGAACTGTACGATAAGGAATCCTGAAGCCAAGTTTTAAGAAAGCCAGGAACTGAATATACGAATCAGGATACTCATAAGGTGCACCGACCTTACCTTCATTCATACTCTTAATCTCCTTATTCCTTAATTTCAAAAATCTAATATCAATCAGAAAATGTCCACGTTCGATCAAAGATTCGTTATACTCATGCCATGATGACTTGTTTCCTGGCATGGTACTAAAATAATAATGGTGTAGCTATAAGAATTGCGCTAGAATCTTTCAGATAATTTCAGTCCGATTTATTGATCGAATCTGATTTTCTGGGGCAAAACGAAATTTTTTTCACCCCTGAAGGAGGTGAGGCTTATCTTCGTCATTTACCAAACGCCGGGATGCTGATTTAGTTTTTACCTTTAGAAACTATCCTAAATGAATTAAAGGCTAAATCCATATTATTTTTAATGCGTCCATGCTGCCCTAGTACTTGTGCAATATTTAAGAACTACATGCTTCATTTACTATTATAGCTGAGATTATGTCGGAAGCACACCCGCCGCCGCG
>CAKOFP010000125.1 GCA_933226995.1 Candidatus Nitrosopolaris rasttigaisensis
AATTTATAAATTTGGAGAAAAAGTAATTCATCAAGAAGGATTAAACCTTCTTGAGTGTTTCCCCTGTAGTGCCCAATTGGTCGAGTTTTATTAAGCACTAGGTCAAGCCAAGTTGTCTCATGATTCCCATTTGATCGTAAAAAAGATTTTCCTCGTCAATTTGGCCATTCTTCCAATGCGCTACGGTGCAAAAGTCCACTTGAAATTTCTTGTTTGTAGCTGGAATTGTTTTCCCGCCAGCAGCCATCATTGGACCTTTGTGCGTGCCTGTAAATATAGCAATTGAGCAAGTCCAATCACCTTGGCCGAATAGCACCTTATACGGATTGTTTTTGACATGATTATCAGGAAAAGTCTTGAACATTTCGACACCTTCATTTTGATGTGCCTTTATTCCTCTTGTTGGCTCAGATTGACCTGGCCACTTTACGACAACATCCTCGGTATGACGTTTATTGAAAGTATCCCAGTCCTGGGCATTCCACGCGTCATCCAACGTCTTCATCAGTCGTAGGTTTTCTTCAATACTCAAATTAGTTGCATCATTAAGATGCAGTTAAAAGACTTAAGCATTTCGTGTGCAAGAAAATACTTTCCTTATAGCCAATTATGGAATCGTGAATTACATATCAAAATGGGTCGATGTCCTTTGAAGAATTACAACGAGCAGCTACTGCATTTAATAGATGTAGGTCGTGTTGATCCTACTACTATTATAAGCCATACTATGAAACTTGATGAGGCACCAAAAGCATATGAAATGTTTGATAAAAAAGATGCAATCAAGGTTGTTCTAAAGCCGTAATTAGGGAGACGCGAAGCTACTTTTTGCGGTACCGCAAGATTTGGGAGTAAAGGCGAGTGGAAGTATTGTTAAGATTTAAAAAAAAGATAAGAAGCTTGGCTTCGAATACTTGAATAATTATGTTCATATTTGAAAAATCAGAATCGAGAATCGCAATATTGTGCGTTTCGATTGGTTTTCATAATAGATAATTAGTCCTTTGGAATAAACGACTATGATAATTCTTTTCAACTCATTATGCAAGTTACTACGAAACTCTATAGATCAAGTCGGTGCTAGGTATGATGTCTTGAAAGTTCTGGCTTTCCTTTTACTATTTATGAAAACTTCATGTGTGTTCTAAACAATTAGAATCACTATCGACCCTTCAGCCTTCCATATATCCAAAATCCTACGCCGACTATTATGACTAAGACTATCAGACCTACAAAAATTCCAGCAATCAGCTTTACTAGAAAAACTATTACTGCAATTATTACTATCAGAGCTATTATTGCTACGATTATCTCCACAATTATTTTTCCTAAACCCATAACTGCGCTAGTTTCCGGTATTAAGCGGCTAAATAAATGTCTTGGGGTAATACCAGAATCTGTTGCTGTACGGAAGGAAATGTGTCGTAAGATCCAGCTAACAAATATTGGGTATTGTCTACATTTAGGCATAGTAGCCTTCAAATTACTACAGGTAAAGGAACTGATAGTCGAAATCGATAAACATACCGAAGTTGATGGACTGAATAAAACTTTTTTTGCAGGAATCTGCTTTAATTTGTTTACTTTATATGAATATGTCTATTTATCTTGAAATAATCATAGATAGATATCTATTTATAGTGATATATGCATATTATAAGTATGCGTCAAGAAGATGAAGAAAGAAACGAGATAAAATCGACTTTCAAGCAACCACATTTCTTATTATGCGGTTCATGTTATTGGTGTGCATCATATCTTAGCTTACACGGCACGGTTGAGATTTGTCCTTCCTGTTTGAATGGCAAAGTAGAATCGATGCCAATAAACATTTCGTTGTAATGCAATGCGCGGAGTTACATTAGAATTCAGTACAAAACTAAACCTACACACACATTGACATTTGAAAAACAATCATGGAAATTTAACCTTAAACAATTTCGTTAAAGCTACAATATTTGTATATACGATAGTGCATATTGGCACTCTTGATTGTATTAACTCCCACGCCTTAAAATCCATTTTGAAGTATTGTACTAATGCATCTAATACTATAGCATTATTTCTGTTCATTCCATGACTGCAACATACTACCACTTTCTCGCGTAATTCTAAATAACTTGTAACTCGCATGATATTGAATTTATATTCAGATGGTGATGATGGAGCATCAAACTCAGGCAGTACTCTTACATCTATTATTCTAAAGTCATCTATGAGGCCTATTTCGCAATTTAAATAACCTGAAAGTTCACTTGGCTCTCCAAGACTATCAGTAGCGAGGTTTTCTAGAATTTTATACATGTAATATAGCTATATCTATTACGTTTGTAATATTTTGTCTTTAGATTTGTGTAATTACATGAGCGAGCTTTGTTGGAAGTATCATGTGTTATGTACAACAAGCACAGCAGCTTCTGATAGTCCTAGAGGTGTGGTGATCAACAGACTCTTATTTTCTAAAAGCATTATTAGCCATTGCTTGTTCTTCTATTACTCTTCTGCTCGCTATTCTCCAAGCTATTTCCATGGTAGTGAATGTGGGTATACATCCTGTCATTATTCACACAATTCTTTCAATCAATTCCATGTTATGAATACCGTGGGAGATATTAGAGTAGTTGGACAAGGCATTTTCGATGCTCTCATGATAAGGCTATGAATACAAATAGAAAACTTGACCTGCAGACTCTATTTTGATTTCGTCTACCATGTGATACTGCAATCAAATTCTGTATCGGTCCCAGGATCTATTGAAGATTCAATCACAATCTGACCTGTAATTTCGTCCAATTAGCCTTGCATGTCTTTGTAATCAGAAAACTATCTATATGGTCTGCCTGATTACGGAGTCCTTTCATTTTATCTGCAAAATGACGGCTGATAGAGTATGACTTGTCACACATGCTCATTAGGCCTTGACTAGCTTTCCACAGCTACAGTTAAATATCAAGACTATCAATGACATCATTTTCAGAACCGTACTCATTAGTAGGAGCCGTCTCTCTTCGCATATTTCAAGCGTCTTAAAATTTCTTTTAGGAATTGTGATTAACCTTGTTAGTAGCAATCCCTTGTGTTCAATGAGCTTACGCTCACTTACTTACAAATACATTAGGTAAAAGGATGGAACTATAATGTTGATATGAAAACAGAGCAAGAAAAGATGACTATCATTAATTTTGCAGTACATTCGTCGAATGTATCACATAGTTTTTATAATAATATTTTAAGATGCAAATTAACTCAGGAACTACATAATATCTGGAAACATCAAATTTAAATTGCCTTTCACAATTAACTCTATATAGAAGATTAGATAAGTCAATGAGAAATCCTTTCAAAAGATCTGGTACACCCTATGATAAGGAAATCCCTGCTAGGGAACCATATGGATATACAGGATCAAGATCATCAGGGCCTGTCTTGTCCTTTAACAAATTAAAAATTGTAGCGGGAATAATCACATTTGTTGTCATCATCGTTTTCATGTTTGAATCAGTAGTTGTTGTGGAAGCAGGACATAGAGGAGTTGTTCTGTATGTGGGGGCAGTTGAAAACCGTGTATTAGGAGAAGGAGTACACTTTATCATTCCTTTTGCGGAGCAGGTAATCCAGATGGAAGTACGTACTCTCAAATTTGAAGCTAATGCATCCGCCGCTTCTAACGACTTACAAGAGGTACAGACTACAATAGCATTGAACTATCATATTAGTCCGAGTCAGGCGAACATTATTTATCAGCAGCTTGGAGTAGACTATGCAGACAGGATAATTGCACCAACTATACAGGAATCGGTTAAAGCAAGTGTTGCGAAATTCAATCTGAAGAGCTAATAACAAAAAGAGCTACTGCAAAAGCTGTGATAGCCGGAAGTATTGCAAATACACTATCAGCAAGGAACATAGTTGTCGAGACAGTATTCATAACTGACTTTAAATTCTCACAAGCATTTGCTACTCAGGTAGAATCAAAGGTAGTCGCATTCCAAAAATTTCTAACAGAACAAAATAATCTATTGGCAATACAGGTAATAGCAAACCAAACAGTTGTACAAGCTCAAGCAGCAGCTAGGGCGAATGTAGCCAAAGCTAGCGGAGAATCTCAGGCAATCCAGGTCATCACTTCACAATTAAAACAAAGTCCACAGTATCTTCAGTGGTTAGCTGTCAACAGGTGGAATGGCCAAATGCCTTATGCTCTTGGTAGTAGCGGCGGTGGTAATGGTACTGGCAGTTTTGGTGGATTTCCTTTTTTCCAACTACCCAAACTGCCGACGCAGCAGCAACCACTTCTACCTACGCAGCAGACACTGCAACAAAACCAAACAAAACAATAGTTAGGTTGTTTATATACGGTAAACTGTAAAGTAGACAGCGAGTTATTAAAAACATACCTATTCCTTTGAGTGAATTTGGCTTCTTTAGATTAGAAGTAATAGCATGCTAACCAAGTAGGAAGAGTAGAATAAAGAGGAGATTGTCCACCTGACGGAGAAGGTATTTACAGGCTAAAGGTATCCAATGTGATGTTGGGATCTCAATCACTGAGGGGGGAATTAAAAAGAAAACCACTATTGAAATGCCATTATTGCAAATTACAATATCATAGAAATGACGAGCAAAAAAACATGAGCGAGAATGGCATACTGTTATCCATAATAAAGAACCAGTCAGAATTTATTATATATCCAATTAGTATACTTCATCTCGAGTGCCTATGGTTTTGTTTTCTACAGATAGACAGCTACAATTCCCTTGAGCATGCCAGGTCTCAAACCACTTTACTATTCTTTTACCGCATCTGGGACAGTTTGCCAATATTACGATAGCTATTAGCTTGATAGTAAATATAATATTTTCTAATATTTTCTCCCGTGCATTTCTCTTTAAGCGAGTTGTCTCTGGGCTCGAGTCTGGACTATTTGATACATTCGACGAATGTATTACAACCGTTACACTATCGATAAATACTAATGTATCGATCAACCTTCTAATGGCAAGACCTTCGTCAGTATTGATAATGCTATTTGCGACAATAGCGGTTCTAGTAACAGCAGTCATGATACCGCTGAATCATCTCACATCAGCACAAAATAATTCAAATGCATCAACAACTACAACACAATCTAGCGCAACGGCCAAGGTCCAAGCTGGAGGAGGAAATAACACTCTTCCGTATGATGCATTCTATCCAAAGCAAATACAAATTAGCCCCGGACAAAGTGTAAGCTGGTATAATGCGGCAAAGGTAGGAGAGCCACATACTGTTACCTTCGTTCTGGATAACAAAACAAAGGCACAATTAAGTGCACCATTTTCTGTCAAGAATTCATCTAGTTTTATGTCTATACCTCCTAGTTCTAATAGTGAACCCGTCTTATTGGCAAACCAACAAAATCCTTCCATGACCATGATCATGGGATCTAACGCAAGAGCATCGAGCCCAAATGTGATTGATTCTACAGGTAAAATAGTCCATTTTAGCTCTAATGCCGCTTATTCTGTGAAAAGCAATGAAAAATTTATCAATTCTGGTCTGCTCTTTCCCAAGGGAAAGGGACCACCAAATGGCAGCACCTCATTTACATTGACATTTGAAAAAGCAGGAACATACAATTACTATTGTAAATTACACCCGTGGATGAAAGGCAAGGTTTTAGTGAAGTAGTGTGGATTGGCTTACAAATACTAAAAAAAGAGAGGGCACCTTCACTCGCAAATTAATCAAATATTTCCGTAGCTTCTTCCTTAGAAGCTCCAAGTAACACTCAATCCAAGTCTTCTCCAAAAGTCATGCCGCTTGGTGCTG
>CAKOFP010000126.1 GCA_933226995.1 Candidatus Nitrosopolaris rasttigaisensis
AAATGATGAGACAAACTAAGACGAAAGATCGAACAAATTCAAACCTTCCAAGCATTAGAGCTAGCCTTAACGTAGAAGCATTGAAGTATTACTACCTTTGGTCCAACTCGTCTTGTAATAATAGTAATAACCTTGATAAGAAATGTACCACATATATCAAAATCAAATAAATAGACAACAATTAATCGATCTTTATTGTTTATTACGAAATCTAACGCATACATATTGATATACAACCACAAAGCATTCACAAATGGTGTGGCGCATAAGATCGAGGATTACATTCAAAGTGAGGTCAAAAAATACGGCACGTTATGCTTTCCACTTATAGATTCTGAAAATTCTGCTGGGGCAGCCTCAATTGCAAAAAAGGTTGAAGGAATGGGAGCTTCAGCTGTTTTAGTAGGGGGATCTTCGGCAATTGATCAACTTGAACTGACGGAAATAGTTTCGAGTATCAAGCTACAAATTAATATTCCTGTGATATTGTTTCCTGGCAATGTTACCGGAGTATCGCCCAGAGCTGATGCAATTCTATTTAGCACTCTTCTTAACTCAGAAGATCCCTATTTCATTACAGAAGCCCAGGCGTTGGGAGCTCTTTCTGTCAAAAAGTATAATATCGAACCGTTGCCAACTGGTTACGTTATTATCGGGGAGGGTACTACTGCATGGTTCATAGGCCGGGCACGCGGAATTCCTTTCAACAAATACAGAATTGCAGTCATGTATTCGCTGGCGGCTCAGTATTTAGGTATGAGATTTTTGTACCTCGAGGCGGGTTCAGGCGCTACGCAAAGTATCTCGCCCCAAATGATATCTTCTGTAAGAAAACACTACGAAGGAATACTTATAGTTGGAGGTGGAATTCGTACTCCTGAAACAGCAAAGGAAATAGCTAAAGCTGGTGCAGATGTCATTGTAATCAGTACGATGATTGAGCAAGATGGAAGCTGGGAAGATAAACTCTCTACAATTATCAAGCAGATAAGAAGATGACAACAAAACATGATATCACAATGATCGGTGAGGCCGAGCTCCGTCTAAAAGATGTGTGTATGCCAGCTTATTATTTAAATTACCAACACAATATTTTGAAAAATGTACAAAAGAATTTTGAACTTGCTGCGAAGGCACGGAAACTGGGTTTAGATGTTTCAGACGGAGTAGAGCCAAAAATTGCGTACGATCTAGCTGATAGAGTTGCAAAAATGCATAATATCGATATTGCAGATCGATTGCGTGTTTTACTTTCGTGGTCCACCAAAGAGAAGGCAGCACTTACAATTGCTGAAGAGATAGCTTTGGCAGAATACGGCAATGGGGACTTATGTACGAGACTGGACAATGCTGTACGTGTTAGTCTAGCTATAGTTACCGAAGGTATGACAATTGCTCCTTTACAAGGAATTGCTGATGTGCAACTAAAGAATAACAATGACGGAAGCCAATACCTGTCCATATCGTTTGCAGGGCCTATCAGGTCTGCAGGAGGAACTGAGGCCGCATTTACAATGCTAATAGCAGATCACGTAAGAAAAATTACTGGCTTAGAAAAATATGCTGCAAATTCATACGATGACGAGACAGGAAGATTTGTCGAAGAACTCAGAATTTATGAGCGTGAAGTTGGAAATTTCCAGTTTAAGGTCTTAGATGAAGATGTAGTTAAATGTATAACCAACTTACCGGTGGAGCTCGATGGAATAGATACTGATCCGGTAGAGGTTTTGGGTCATAGAAGTATGAAGAGAATCCATACCGACAGGGTGCGAGGCGGTGCGCTGAGGGTAATGAATGATGGTCTGGTCGGTCGCAGCAGAAAGTTACTCAAAATGGTTGAGACATTAAAACTGGAAGGCTGGAATTGGCTCAAGGAACTGCAAGGAGCTATTCAAACAGGCAATGATGATGCGGCTAATCACAGAATGTCTGAAGTGATTACCGGTAGGCCAGTGCTTTCAATGAGTAAGAAAATCGGAGGGTTCCGGTTAAGGTACGGTCGATGCTACAATACTGGTTTGGCAACTATCGGAATTCACCCTGTTGTGCCCATATTATTAAATCATGCCATTGTTGTGGGTACACAAATCAAAATAGATGTACCCGGAAAGGCATCCAGTATAGCACTTGTAGATACCATTGAACCTCCAATTGTTAGGCTTGACAATGGTAATGTCATACAGGTATCAACAGTGGAACAGGCTGCACAGATCCGACCTAACATCGACAGGATACTCTACATGGGCGATATTCTAATAAGCTATGGTGATTTTCTTGAAAATAATGCTCAGCTGCTCCCAGCGAGTTATGTAGAAGAAGTTTGGTCTTTACAGTTACAGGCAAAATTGTTGGCATTGCAAACCTCGGACTCCATCCTAACTGGAGAAAAATTAAGCAAAAGGCTAATCCAATTATCAAAAGAGCCTTTCTCGACAGTACCTACAGTTGAAGAGGCATTTGAAATCAGCAGAAGGTTTAACATTCCACTTCATCCAAAATATTCGTTCTATTGGGATTGTGTCAGCATAGATGAAGTTTTATTACTGAGAGAAAAATATTATCAGTATCAACAAAATGCTAAGCTAACTGATAACAGTAGTTCTTATTCTTCTCATTCTTGCTCGTCTCTTTTACAATTCCCCAATGATAATCCAAAGTTAAAAGATATCTTGGAAAAACTTGGTATAATCCATTCAGTAAAAAATGAGGGTAAAATTATTGAGATCGATAACCTAGATCATGTGTATTCGCTAACCAAGTTATTGATTCCTAGTTCTGCTGAGAGAAACGCTGCGTTTCCATCACCATCGCCTGTTGGTGATGGTGCTGATTGCTTTCTCGAAGCTAAGGATACATTGGAATTTATTTCAAAGACGTCCGGAGTTGAAATCAGAGCAAAATTTGCTTCTTCAATCGCTGTCAGAGTAGGACGCCCCGAAAAGGCTGCTGAACGTAGAATGAAACCTCCTGTTCATGTATTGTTTCCTATTGGTATCAAAGGAGGCGCAACACGCGATATTTTAAGAGCAGCAAAGGATGAATCTTTTTATGCTGAAATTGCAAATAGATTTTGTAATAATTGCAAACTGCCTTCAATTGGAACACGCTGTCGTAACTGTTATGCTCTTACTCCCATACGAAATCTATGTGTAGTGTGCAGGGAGGAAATTACAGATGGCGTTAATAACAATCGGTGCTATAGGTGTGGTAAGGATGGCAAGACTTACTCTCCTGTCAACTATTCACTAAAAACAGCTGTTGAAGAGGCGCAAAGAAAACTTGGCACTATAGCAAGAGAACCACTCAAAGGTGTTAAGGGTCTTATGAGTAAGCACAAAGCTGCCGAGCTATTAGAAAAAGGAATACTGAGACAAAAATTTGATCTCTATAGTTTCAAGGACGGGACTGTTAGGTTTGATGCAACGAACGAGCCTCTGACCCACTTTAAACCTGAGTGGACTATAAGTAGCATACAAAAATTAAAGGAATTGGGTTATACAAGAGATTATCTTGGTAGAGAGATAGTATCGGCTGATCAGTTGGTCGAACTGCTGATGCAAGACGTGGTACTACCTTTGGATTGCGCTAAACATTTGCTCAATGTAGCCAACTTTATTGATGAAGAACTTGTAAAATTATACGGGCTTGAGCCATTCTACAATTCATTCTCTGTAGAAGACCTGATAGGACACCTAATAGTCGGATTGGCACCACATACATCTGTTGGTATTATAGGGAGAATTATAGGTTTTACCAATTCTCAGGTCTGTTTGGCCCATCCGGTATGGCACTCTGCAAAACGTAGGGATTGTGATGGTGATGCAGACTCTATAATGCTATTAGCTGATGCGTTCCTAAACTTTTCAAATGATTTTTTGCCGGATAAAATTGGTGGGCTCATGGATGCACCCCTACTTATTCAGCCGATTGTATTGCCAAATGAGGTACAAAGACAAGCTCATAATATTGATGTTACCTCAGTTTATCCGCTTGCATTTTACGAAGCAACTTTGAAACAATCTAAGGCAGGAGACTTTGTTAACAAGATAGAAATTATTAAAAACAGGCTCGGAAAAGAAGACCAATTTTTTGGTTATGGATTTACTCATTCGACATCC
This sequence comes from Candidatus Nitrosopolaris rasttigaisensis, assembly GCA_933226995.1. Classification (GTDB taxonomy): domain Archaea; phylum Thermoproteota; class Nitrososphaeria; order Nitrososphaerales; family Nitrososphaeraceae; genus Nitrosopolaris; species Nitrosopolaris rasttigaisensis. Next base: position 4,122 of record CAKOFP010000126.1, read on the forward strand.
CTGCTAACGACCAACATACAACGCAGCGCATATTCTAGACTAAATTCCATGGATGAGAAATTGGAAATGCAGCTTGCTACTGCAAAACTAATCAATGCTGTCGATCCTGATGAGGTAGCATCAATGGTGCTGACGACACATATTTTGCCAGACATCATGGGCAATATGCGATCCTACTCATCACAATCCTTTCGGTGTAGCAATTGTGGAGAAAAATATCGCAGAATGCCACTTATGGGCAAGTGTATTGAATGTGAACATGAACTTTTGCAAACAGTCACTAGAGGTTCGGTTGAAAAATATGCCGATATTGCAATAAATATGTGTACTCAGTTCAGAGTTAATGATTACTTACGTGGCAGAGTTGAATCTCTAATGACGGAATTAAAATTGATCTTTAGAGAACGAAAGAAAGAACAGTTTACCCTGACTGAATTTATGGATTAACTTGGTCCGAGATACTATTTTAAATGGGATAGGACGGCATCAGACAATTTAATCAATACTCAGTTGAGTCAGAATATGGGGTCAATGATCCTCAATTAACTATTTTTTAATTCTTGTCTATTCGTTTTTCTATCTCTTTTGCAAGGTTAATGTCTCGTTCGGTTATAGCATCAACATCAAAGGATTTTAAGGAAAGTTTGACAGTCTTCCAGTTAATTGTAATAATCGGGTGATGGTTGACCTTCTCAGCAATTTTTGCAACATCATTTACAAACTCAATAGCCTTCATAAAACTTGGGAATTGAAATGATTTTACAATCTTACCTTCTTTTAATTCCCATCCGCTATCTAATTCTTCGATTGCTCTTTTTATTTCTTCATTAGACGACATATGATTATTATTGATTATCCATTCGATATTATATTATTATCCGATATGACCACAATCTGTGAATATCAAAAGGATAAAATATTTCGCTCATCTTAAACATCAGAGTCTCATGAGCAATTCTCTAGTTATTTCAGGTTATCTGGGGCATGACAAAAAAGTACAAAACCTCCACAAGTGGACACAAGTGGAAACCAAGCTGAGAATTCAAGGTTTTGCAGGAAGTTTGAGAGTGGGTTCGTATAACAAAGCCCTTCTACGCGCCACTACGGAGTTGCTCCCCGACGATCATGAGGCCATTGTGACGAGGCAGCTCCGGGTCCTACTGTGTTCCCGCCGAAGAGCGAATTATCTGATTATCAAAAAAGTTATTATTCTTTGACGTGGGATCTTGCCAAATCTTCAGCCCGTGTGGTGTTAAATCAAGTATTTTATTTGAAGAGAATGTGTTCCCTGATGAGCCACTCGCTACAAGTAAAGCACTAGTTATAGAGTGTGATATAGTATTTGCGAAGATTTTGTTATTGGAAGAACCAGAATTTACGTTAATTCCAACTCGACTCGTCGAAATTGTATTATTGTATACCCGATTGTTATGTGA
>CAKOFP010000127.1 GCA_933226995.1 Candidatus Nitrosopolaris rasttigaisensis
AGCGTGAACATAGAGAAGTACCTTTCTAAATACAGACAGAAACTTGCAGCCGACGGGGTAATTTGGGAATTCGGATATGTTGACGAAAAAAATAAACCAATTATAAGCCTTGGGATGAAGGGGCTACTTTATGTGGAGCTAGTCGCAAAGGGACCTTCACAAGATGTTCATTCTAGCTTGGCAGTTTTGATTGATAATCCTGCATGGTGTCTGGTTCAAGCATTAAACATCATAAGAAGCAGGGATGGAAAAATTTTGATCAAGGATTGGTACGAAGAGGTAAGGGAATTTACCTCGGACGAATTGGATAGTATTTCTCGAGAACCGTTTGATGAACAGGAATTCAAAAGGCAGTACGGTGTCGACAAATTCGTAAACGACGCGCGAGGAATTGAAGCAAGGAAGGCTTTAGTGGGTATGCCAACATGTAATATTGCTGGCCTTGTAGCAGGGTATGGCGGTCAAGGTGCGAAAACCGTTCTTCCTTCGACTGCTATTGCTAAAATTGATTTTAGGTTGGTCCCCGATATGGACCCCACAAGACAATTCCAGCGACTAATTAATCATTTAAACAATTATGGGTTTGGCGGTGATATTGATATAAAATTTATTCATGGAGAATTGGCATCTAGAACACCTATCAATCAACCTTTTGTAAAACAGGTTGAAGATTCCGCGACGGAAACTTTTGGAACAGAACCTATTATTAGCGTCTCATCTTCTGGAACTGGACCTATGCATTCGTTCGTTAAAATGTTAGGTGCTCCATGTGTCTCTGTGGGAAGCACCTCTATTTATGCACGAATCCATTCACCGAATGAATTCGCAAGAATTGATCTCCTTAACAAGGCAACTAAATGCATGGCCGCCATCATAGAAAAGTTCGGCAAACAATGATAGACAGTTTAATGATTTGTACGGCATTAGAACAATGAAGTGGATTTGGCATGGTCAAATGAGAAGCAATTATCTTAATAAAGATAATAATCCATAAGAAAAGGATATCCGGTACAAATTTTGCATTTGCATCTGCATTTTATAGAGGAAAAATTGAATAAAATTACTAGGAAGCCTGTCGCATAGTTATAGTCTGATCTGAATTAGAACAATTAGAAATCAACCGGATCATTCACATACTCAAGTTGTCACGTCTGTCTGGTGCGGACTATAAAAAATTCCAATTAATAATTGCACCTCCTATTAATTGATAGATCTTCCTTTGAATCTGTCGGGCTTGGGAAGAACAAGAAATTAAATAACAAATAAAATTTGTTAGTCAAGTTAGAACAAAATAGTTTTAATCATATTATGTGCCCCCTTTACAATAAGTAATAATAAATTGAATAACGAAAAACTGCAGAACAAAGCAAACCACGCTTACAGACCAGAGTAAGTTCTCTTCAGTGGATGAGAACTTCACAAGGGACGTCGTGACAATAAATATTCTTAGGCCCCTAGAGAATCAATTCAAATTTTGACATTTTGAGCATCTACGAAATAAAATAAGAAACAAGAATGTTTTTAATCATCTGAAGCTATGAGTATAAGCGGTGCGCGAAAGTTTGAGGACGTTTGTAACCTCAACTTGCTTACAGACTCCTACCAGCTGTCGTGATATGCCATACGACTTGAAAGCTTAATTATGACATTAAGTGCTATCATAACAGATACTGCGGTTGCCCTATAAAGTAATTGACGGCAAAATTGAACCTTTGTCATTTACAGCCGAAGAAGTTATGCAAAAGCTAAAGAATGAGAGGATCAAGTTTCTTGATTTGCAGTTTACCGGCCTTACCGGAAGATTCCATCACACAACTATGGCATCTAACATGTTTCACAAAGAAGACTTCGAGGATGGTCTTCCAAAACTCGATGGCTCTTCAATCCGTGGTTTTACAGAGATCCACGAATCAGATCTAATTCTTAGGCCTGATCCATCGACATATGCCACCATCCCGTGGATTGAAAAGGATTCCACAGCAAGGCTAATTTGTGATATCCTAACCGGCGGTTCAGAGAGAAATCCGTTTCCGCGCGACCCAAGGGGGATCGCAACCAAGGCGGCCAAACATGTTCGAGAAAAAGGCTATGAGTCGTCTTTTTGGGGGCCTGAAGTTGAATTCTTTGTCTTTGACAAACTCGAGGTAAACACTATGACGCCTTATCACGGCCAGAGCTACAACATAACTTCAAGAGAAGCGCCGTGGTCCACTGAGGGCGTAGGATATGTTCTAAGACTTAAAGAAGGATATCTTCCAAGCGCACCCGGTGACACTCTGATGGATTATCGAAATGAATGTGTAGACGTTCTCAGTAACGATTTCGGTATCATTTGTGATACTCATCATCACGAAGTCGCAACTGCGGGCCAATGCGAAATTGATATTCGGTACGACACACTTGTGAATGCAGCCGATTCTGTTCAAAGCTACAAGTATATTGTTAAAAATATTGCAAAAAAATATAACATGATTGCTACGATGATGCCTAAGCCGATTGCACTTGATAACGGTTCAGGCATGCATGTTAATGTTAGCCTCTGGGACAAACAGAAGAACCTCTTTTTTGATGACAGAGACGAATATGCGGAAATGTCAGAAACTGCTCGTTATTTCGGTGGAGGGATCATAGACCATGCATATGCGTTGGCTGCAATTGTTGCACCGACTACCAACTCATACAGAAGGTTGGTACCGGGATATGAAGCGCCTGTATATATTGCATGGAGCAGGGGTAATAGATCAGCAATAATCAGGATCCCGGCCCATTACAAAGGCAGAAAATTTGCCGCGATGAAGAGAATCGAGTTCAGGGCCCCAGACCCCTCGTGCAATCCTTACTTTGCATTCTCCGCAATGGTTGCTGCTGGACTAGACGGTATTCTGAAAAAGAAACCATTGGGTAATGCCGTCGATGAAGATATTTTTAAAATGACCCCACAGAGACGTAGGGAACTTGGGGTTAAGCAGCTGCCTGCAAGTTTAAGAGAAGCATATGACGCGCTAGACAGCGATAGAGCATTCCTGAAACCGATCTTCGGCGACGACGCCATCGATAGCATAATTGAACACGAAGTGAAGGAACACAATGAAGTAGCAGTGAGACCGCATCCTCACGAATTTTCTATGTACGCCGATGTGTGATGGATCATTATACATTTGCAAAAAAATAACAACCTTGGGAGCGTTTGTTCATTTAGTCGTTCTTCTTTCTTCCAAGGGCTAATCTAAATACGCTTGTAGCGATAGTATCGCCCCTGCCCCTAGAATAAACTATTACTACAAACAATATCCATAATCTACCACAGCAGAATTCGAAGATGGAACACTTTTAAAATATTGTATTCTTTTCCACCTCGATATATCTTATATGATCGTTGTTCAAGTCATAGTCCGAAACACCCTCTTCTTATGTTTTTTTTCCTTTGATATGATTCCAAGAGTTTTTTAAAGTACTAATATACGTATTTGGTCATGACTTTTTCCGCCCGGGCTGGGATATGAATAAGTGGAACGAAAATCCTTATATGAACTGATTATTGGGTTAGTATACCGCTTGGCCGAAAATATTTTTGCAATTGAATTTATTTACATAAACATACGCATATCCGTCCCGTACAACTTTAGTGCTGATGCGCCGGAATTTCACTTCATACTCTGCCGGGGCTGCATGCACAGAGCAATGGGTACACTTGCACGAATATCTATTATAGTATTTATGCACATACGAATTTGTTAGAAATTTTGCTTCTAGATTTAATTCTTGTTACTTACCGAAGCGCCGCTCGTTCTGCAGACTCTGCTTTGGTAGCAATGTCCTTTTTTAGCGAGACTATTTGCTCCTCTTTTCTTGATTTCAATACAGGCATCAATTCAGTTTCTAGAATGTGTGGTAAAGTGCGGATTTTATTTTCAACAATATCTCTCATCTGTTCTAAATTCTTAGCACGGATCTTTAATATCAGGTCGAAGGTACCGTGCATTTCATGAACCTCTAATACCTCATCCACGAAGCAAAGGTCAGCAATTACGCTTTCTACCGAACCCGGATCAGTGTTGATACCCATGAATGCCAGATGATCATATCCAAGTCGATCATTGTCAACAGACAGCGTAAACTTGTTGATTATTCCTGCATCAACCATCCGGCGAACCCTTATGTGTACTGTCGCGTCAGATACGCCAATTTGTTTTGCGATTTCTACGAATGGTGTTGACGAATCCTCACCTAACTTGTCCAAAATTTTGAGATTTACATCATCTAATAATTCGTAGTCTAATTGCACGCCACTGAATCTACGCCACCACCTGTTATATACTTTTATTGCATGTATTAGGGGCTGATCTTGGATGAAAGTCAGTGCAGAATATGAGCATATTAATACATTAGCTGATAACTTGATTAATCTATTATACATCAATTTAAATGTCCTTTTTTGGTAATAGAAGATTGAGAGGGACACGCCTAATGAAACCCAACAATTTTGCGATGAAAGACTGGCATTTGGAACATGTCGAAAAGATTATCATCCGTTATATCAAAGGCATATCTCCCGATGCGTCATCTTTTGAAAAGCGTAATTTCAAAAAATATAGTACTATTTCGAGCTGCGCTAAGCAGATCGAATACGACATAAAACATGGTGTGACAATCGAAGAAGTTCTGGCGGTCATGCAAAGAATCAGATATGACAAATCTTTTTCTGAGGTACGCGGGAATCCTGAGACAGTACAACGGTTAGACGATCTGGAAAGGCAAATTTCCGCTCCCAAAAAAGTCGCTTCTTGGTAGTATTAAAGATTCGAATTAGATATACAATTAATCTTTTTCTCGCAATAAAAGAGCTATTATTTGCTCCAATCAAAATTAGTTCTTATCGAGAGGCAGAATAATTCACGGTACTTAGCGAGTCCGAAGTATTCATGAACATCATAATTTTTTTGCCCTCCACTAAACACCCGCAGCTCTCGTCTATGAACAGAGAATATCGTTTAATGCCATGCTAGCATCTATGGGTAATATATAAATGTGAAACATTTGATGACCCGCAATAGACATTATGTCGGAACACCGATTTACGGAGGGCAATCTGGTCATACTTTATGCAATATATCGAGGAAGATCAGCCGATGGACGAAGCTTACCTGATTACATGCTCGAAAGGGTAAAAGTATGTCTGGACACCTTGAGGATTATTACACGTTCGAAGCCAGATAAGCATAAAACCACAATAGCCGTTGTCGCTAGCCTAGAATCTGTGGGAGTGGTTAAAGAAGCATTGCTAAAAGAGGGAGTTGACGAAAAAATAATTGTGATAGACTCCAGCCCTAAGAATATTGCCCAAACTTTCGACCGAGTTCTAGATATGATTAAATCGCGGATTAATCCTCCCCATATCTATTTCGTCGGCTCTGTTTGGCAAAGGGATATTTACGACTCTATTGTAGTATCCAAGCTTAAGGGATATAGAGTTCAATTCGAGGGAGCATTAGATCACAGACCTGTCCGCGAAGTTGAACAGGAAAGGGCGTTTGAAGCTCCGAGAAAAAATTCTGAGTATTACAAGAAGAAAGCAAAAGATAAAGCAATCAATATGCTTCTAAACCACATATTCCCCGAAAAATAACGATTGTGTATACCTAGTAGTCAGATTAAATCGTTAAGATTTAATATCTACGATATGCTCGGCTACTTGGACGTATGTGTGCGGTCATCGTCTAGTTTGGTCAGGACACTGGCCTTCCAGGTATTTCATGTCCATGAATACGAGGACAGCCCGTAACCCGGGACTCTACCTTGTCAAAGATAGAGCGGGAGTTCAAATCCCGGTGACCGCACCATATTACGAATCCATTTACTGGAACTTTTAATATTGTACATGTCTTCCAACTGGAATTTCACAGGTTATAATAATTTCCGGTGTAGCTTTCGGCTAGTGCAATGGCTGTGATCTTGGTTGCAAATTAAAGAACAGTACTAAACTGTTTTGACGCCGAACTAAATCCTGATTCCAGTTCTACTACACCTTCGGCTCTCCATTTGATCTGCTTGAATGTTGCAGGATTTTGTATTACTTTGAAGATCTGGGGATTAGAATGAGAGTTAACAACTTGGAATTGCGATTGAATTGTTATTGTAGTGTTAGACAATAGTTGAGGTCTTCCATTAACTGGAACATCCGCGTAGGATAATGATCCTTGACCTAACAGAGTACCATCTGCGAACAGCTGGTAATCGATTCCTGAAGTTGTCAGTGTCTTTTCGGTCGGATTGTGAACGCTAAAAAATACATTTAGATTGATCAAACTACTGCCAGTTACATTTACGACTTCAACCTTGGCAAGAGCTATGCTTACTGTATTTAGATTAGTTGGAAGAGTAACAGTAAGAATCAACGGCAAGAAAACAATTGTTATCGCAACTGCTGCGATCGCTGCGATAAGAACAATCCTGCGGCGACTTAGGAACATAATTTGTCCAAGGGTAGCTGAATAGAAGAGTGAATTAAAACCTTTCTTCTGATAACGTGGATAATCTAACATAATAATTACAAGCGTTTATAATCGCCGGGCATTCTTCGCGGATAGTTGCATTTTTAAGAACTTACGGCTTAATTCTCTTTCTAAGAACTATCCTCGCTGTTGTTACAAACTTGACATAGTTGATACTCATCAGAACTAATAATATAATAACGAGAAAGCAAATCGAGTCTGGAAATGAAGTCAGCGCAAATGTTCAATCCATGCGTTCAAGAATAACCTATCTCGCACGATTAGTGGCTATTATCTCTGTCGCGATCCTTTTCGTTGCAGAATTCCTCCAATGTGGATTATTTGTCACCCATAAGAGGAGATTCTAACAATCTATGTCTATCTGTACGCCAATTCAGACTTTGCTATCGGTCTGCCTCCCGGGAGG
>CAKOFP010000128.1 GCA_933226995.1 Candidatus Nitrosopolaris rasttigaisensis
GCTTGAGTAGCTGCATACAAAAAACGCAATGAGCCTTCTTCGGAGGAGTAAATGCATATTATCAATAGACCTTTCTTCTTATCCCATAGCTTCATTATGTAGCGTTGAAAATCAATATCAAAAAAAGGATCGATGTGCTGTACGACATTTCCGATGTACGATGTTCTGAATCCCAAAATCTGCAATGCAAGTGCTCCAATTTTAGCGTGATAGATCCTGTCTTCAGAGGCCGCCACGAAAAAAGAATAAGCGCCACGTTTACTGTTGTCTGACTGGATGGTAAACTTCAATAAATCAATTAATTCCAGTATCAAATTTAACAGATAAATTCGTTCTGTCTTTCCCAGACGACCCCTATTGTATAGCTCATTGACAGTGTTTACGGTGGGAACTATGATATCTGTTAACAGTCTTAATAGATCGATGTTTGAATTAATCACACTTATCAAGATGTTTCGAGCCTGATCCCCGTCACCGATCACTATTGCATTCATAAATTTTTGTTGGACTTCAAGATAATTCATCGGGAATTCATAATCTGCCGTCCCCGGTTCTACAAACCACACATTTACAGAACCTACCCTCTTTTTCTTGATTAATCTCATCGTCGCTAATATATCTAGGTACTTGGTAATTGTCATCCTATTAATGCCGGTTGTTGAGGCTAGCTCGACGCCGGATAAACCGACACTATTGTCTTGTAAAGCATCGATAATTCTACGTTTTACTTCATCCAAGGTATAACGTCTGTACATAAACTCGTCAACCCCACTGTCAAATAAAAAATTTTAGTGTCTTTTTAAAATTTTATTGTCTGTTTTTGGAAATTTGCGAGAACTGGAGATGAGTTCTGTTAGGGCATTAAATGCTTTTCCAACATCAGTCATCTTTACTAGTATAATGGTATCAGTATAGCAACTAACTGTATCTTCAATATTAATATGTCTTCGAGCAAGCTGATTGTAAAAAGCAATTGCGCAACCCGGCGTCTTAATAATTTGTTCTGGGCTATGAACAATAATTGCAGCCAAATCATCCTCAACCTCTAATATGTTAGAATTGCCGAAAATTCCTTTTACCTCATGGAGTAAGGTGTCGTCAAATATGATGGTTATTGATAACATACTCTCTGAAACACTAATAAAATTGTCAGTGTATTGGGTTAGGGCCTTTGCGACCTTCTCGATACTTCTCTTGCTCTTTCCAGTACTTATCTTAGCGACGTCAGTTTTTACGCTGATAGTACTGTTCGCTAAGATTGTCAACATGGGTCGTACGGGAATATCATAGAGCTTCCGTGAACGTTTAAGAGCGGTGATAATACTTTCGATCCTAATATTTCTGCCTAGGAGTCGGTTCACCTGTGGTCTGATTATCCTTGCCACCGCACTGATATTGCAGTAACCCCGTTCTAGAGAGTCTTGAAAGGAAAGGTCATTATTAATTACCTCTTTTACTGCCTGAGTTATCGACTTTCCGTTGACCGACATTGGTCAATAGATCACTAATCAGGTCAGTTATGACCAAAAAATATAAATGTAGCGTTGGGCGCTCGAAGCGCGTAATCGATGGCTAACGAGAAAGTTGTCCTTGCTTATTCTGGCGGTTTAGATACTTCGGTATGCATAAGATACTTGCAAACACTACATAAGCTTGATGTCATTAGTCTAACAGTAGACTGTGGACAGAATGAAGATTTTAAGGCGATCGAAAAAAAAGCCTTAGCTATTGGAGCAATTAAACACATTTTCATAGATGGGAAGGAAGAGTTTGCCGACAACTACGTAATTCCCAGCATTAAATCAAACGGACTGTATGAAGACAAATACCCATTGGCAACCGCACTTGCTCGGCCACTCATCTCAGCCAAGCTGGTTGAAGAGGCGCACAAACATCGAGCCATTGCCGTTGCTCATGGCTGCACGGGGAAAGGAAACGATCAGATTAGGTTTGATGTCACCATCCGGGCTCTCGACCCACATCTAAAAATTATTGCACCAATTAGAGATATGAATTTGACACGGGATCTGGAAATGAAATTTGCTCAAGAACAAGATATTCCAATAAGTTCTGAAGCCAAAAAATATAGTGTTGACCTTAATATCTGGGGCAGGGCGATCGAAGGAGGAATTTTCGAGGATGCTAACTCCGAACCGCCAACCGATGCATTTCAATTCGTAAAATTTGACAATGACAGCGCAGATTATTTGGAATTAGAATTCGAAAACGGTATTCCTATTGCAGCAGACGGCCAACGCATGAAGATTGTCAACTTGATAGGTTACGTTAATGAAAAAGCAGGATCCTTGGGAGTCGGTATTGTGGATCACATTGAAGACAGGATGGTGGGAATAAAATCCAGGGAGATTTATGAAGCTCCAGCAGCGGTCGTAATCGTCGAGGCTCACAAAGATTTGGAAAAGATGGTTTTGACTAGTCATGAACTCCGTTTCAAACGTATTGCTGATGAGCAGTGGGGTTGGTTAGTCTATTCGGGTCTTTGGAAGGATCCGCTGCGATCACATTTGGATAAGTTTATAGATGCAACCCAAAAAAAGGTTAGCGGAAAGGTAAAATTAAAAATGCAGAGGGGATCGCTTCGAATAGTTGGAAGAGAATCGCAACATTCTCTCTATAGAAATGAACTAGCAACATACACAGCTCGATCGACTTTTGATCAAAGTTTAGCAAAGGGATTTGTAGAGCTTTGGGGTCTGCAGTCAACAGTTGCAAATATGATAGACAGGAGGCAGCGATCTGAGGACAACAAAAATGGAGGAGGAGCAGGCAATTGAAGAAAGAATGCCAAGACTGTGGCGCTGACATAAATGTTCCTGATGATGCACTGGTAGGAGAAATTGTGACTTGTCCTGACTGCGGTGCTGATTTTGAGATCGCTTCGAAGGCTCAGAATATGGTAGAACTGAAACCGGCTGAAAGTGTGGGTGAAGATTGGGGGCAATAGATGGTAGAACTTTGCATCCTTTATGACAAAGTGCGCTTCGAAGAAAAATCTATTTACGATAGAGCTTTAAAAAAAGGAATAAAGACACGTATGACGGATGCAAAAAGCATCACGATCTCGACAGATAGCAAACGAAAAGAACTTGCCCTAGGAGATGTAATCTTGCAAAGAAGTATAAGCCATTTTAGAGGCCTATATCTTACGGCGTGTATAGAATTTTTGGGCTTTTCTGTGATTAACAGGTTCAAAGTAGGTGAGACTTGTGGTAATAAATTGCTGACCTCACTTACCCTTGCAAAACACAAGGTGCCCACACCTAAAAGCTACTTTGCCTACAGTGCCGGAGCTGCGATGGAAGTCATTAATAGGACAGGATTCCCGGTTGTTCTGAAACCGATCGTAGGTTCGTGGGGAAGAGGAGTTTATCCATTACGAGACGAGGAGGTAGCTAATATGATAATTGAGATGAGGGAGGAAAACGATAATCCACTCGGCCGAATTTACTATATACAAGAAATGGTCCAACGGCCTCCGCGTGACTTAAGATGCATTGTGGTAGGAGACGAGGTCATTGCAGCAGTATATCGCTATTCTGCTGAGAATGAGTGGAGAACAAACGTAGCGAGAGGAGGAAAGGCTGAGAACGCCCCTATCACAAACGAACTTGAAGAGATCGCAATGCGCGCTGCAAGGGCTGTAGGCGGAGGGGTGCTAGGCGTAGATTTAATGGAAGATAAACAAAGAGGGCTGTTAGTTCACGAAATTAACAATACTGTAGAGTTTCGGGGAGCTTCTACCGTTTCAAGTGCCGATATTGCGAGTGCAATCATAGACTATAGTGTTGCGGTTGTTAAGAAGTAGACCAACATTGGTCATTAGTGACCTAGAATGAACACTTGTGACCAAAAAATATAAATTAAATATTAGGAACCTGTTCAACCAGGTGAACTTTATGTATACGACAAATTTCATAAGATCGGGCTTCTGCAGAATACAGGAGATCTCTCTTAATTGAAGGTGGGTGTTGTGGGTGCCTCCGGATATGTTGGCGGAGAATTGTTGAGGCTTCTAGTGTCACACCCGAAAGTCGAGATCAGTATGGTAATTTCCAGACAAAAAGCAGGCCAATATGTACACCGTGTTCATCCGAGTTTGAAGGGTTTCATTGATCTTACCTTTTCACCTATGGATACCGAAAAACTCGCAAACTCTTGCGATATGGTTTTTACAGCTGTTCCCCATGGCAAATCAAACGAGATTGTGAAAGTATTATACGAAAGGGGTATGAAGATTGTCGACCTTTCTGCGGACTTTCGTTTAAAGAATCCTAAGGATTATGTCAAGTGGTACGGGTGGGAGCATCCTTTCCCAGAGCTACTGGCAAAATCTGTCTATGGAGTTCCTGAATTTCATAGGCCCGATATTCAACGAGCACAGCTGGTTTCGTGTCCTGGCTGTATGGCGGTGACATCTTTGCTCGCTATAAAGCCTCTCCTAGAAAATAACATCATTGATACTGAACACATAGTGGTTGATAGCAAGATAGGCTCCTCAGGCGCTGGTGCAAAGCTAAGTTCGGGAACGCATCACGCAATGCGCTACGGAGTAATACGACCATACAAGCCGGCTAAGCACAGACATACCGGAGAAATCGAACAGGAATTAGGATTGATTGCTAAGAAGGCTATTAAGGTGAGTATGAGCCCTCATGCAGTAAACCTAGTTCGTGGAATTCTTACCACTAATCATTTGTTCCTCACCAAAGGAGCTTCCGAATTAGACGTCTGGAAAATGTACCGAAACTCGTACAAGAATGAGCCATTTATTAGGTTTATCCGTGACAAGAAAGGCCTATACAAATTTCCTGATCCAAAATTCGTTGTGGGCTCAAATTTCTGCGATCTGGGATTTGACATTGATGATGATAATCAAAGACTTGTTGCTCTTTCGGCATCTGACAACTTGATGAAAGGAGCAGCCGGGTCTGCGGTACAGAATATGAATGTCATGCAAGGTTTTAACGAGACGGATGGTCTAAAATATACTCCTCTTACACCAGTATGATCGTTGTCAAGATCGGAGGAAGTATAGTTGATGAACTCCATCCGACAACAATAGCTGACATAAAAAAGACATCCGAAATCAGTAAATTAGTAGTCGTTCATGGCGGCGGAAAGGAAGTCACAATCACAGCTAACAAGCTTGGTAAGACGCAGGGGTTTGTTGTGTCACCCGGTGGCGTAAGAAGTAGGTATACTGACAAGGAAACTGCAGAAATCTACACGATGGTTATGGCAGGTAAGCTCAACAAGGTAATAGTAAGAGTGCTTCTGCGGCATGGCGTTAAAGCAGCAGGTATATCAGGAATTGACGGCGGGGTCTTGAAGGCAGACCGTAAGAAGAAGCTCGTAATAATAAACGACAAAGGTAGGAAAATGGTGATTGACGGCGGGTATACAGGGAAAATAAATTCTGTCGATCCGTCCCTAATAACTCTATTACTGGAAAAGCAATACCTTCCTGTTATATCACCAGTGGCCCTAAGTGAGGAATATGATTTTCTCAATGTTGATGGTGACCGGGCAGCTGCCTACGTAGCAGGAGCTCTGAAAGCTAACAAAGTTATATTTATGACAAATGTCAATGGCCTTATACTAAACGATAAATTGATAACACACATTACAGTCGAGCAGGCGAAAGCGGCCCTTCCACGAATAGGATTTGGTATGGAAAAAAAAGTCCTAGCTGCTATCGAGGCTTTACAAATGGGAGTGAATGAAGCTGTGATCGCCTCAGGTCAAACACAAAAGCCCCTCTCAAAGGCGATTGCGCATGATAATTGTACAGTGATCACTCAGAAATGAACGGCGAAGATCAGTATGTAGCTCGCATTTATCAAAGATTTCCGGTTAACATTGCTAGAGGAAAGGGTGCACTAGTTTGGGATACTTCTGATAGAGAATACATTGATTGCATGGGGGGCTATGGTGTCGCTATTGTAGGGCACTGCAATGACAGGGTTGTGCGGGCCATCAGAACCCAAGTAGAGAAACTAATAGTATGTCATATGTCGCTCTATAACGATACAAGACTTAGGTTCCTGCAAAAATTGGCCACCATAGCACCTCCTGGGTTGGACAAGACTTTTTTCAGCAATAGTGGTGCCGAAGCAGTCGAGGCAGCACTCAAGTTCTCTCGCAAGTTTACAGGTAAGAAGGGAGTGATCGCCATGAATGGTGCTTACCATGGGAAGACTTTCGGAGCCCTTTCCGTCACACACAATGAAAAATATCGAAAATCGTTTCAGCCACTCTTAGAGGGTGTCAAATTCGTTCCATACGCCGATCCCAACAAAGTGGAGGATGCAATTGACGAGAGTATAGGGACTGTTATTTTGGAACCGATTCAAGGAGAAACAGGAATTATAGTTCCACCTGACGGTGTTATCCAAAGTATCCGCGAAATATGTAATCGACACAAATTAGTCTTGATATTCGATGAAATTCAAAGTGGGCTGGGTAGGACTGGGAAGATGTGGGCAGGACAAAACTGGAATACCGTCCCTGATATAATGTGTCTGGCGAAGGGCATTGCAGGCGGTGTGCCTATGGGATTGACACTCGCAAAGGCTGAAATTATCGAATGTATGAGGACGGGAGAGCACTCGTCTACCTTTTCGGGAAATCCACTCGCC
>CAKOFP010000129.1 GCA_933226995.1 Candidatus Nitrosopolaris rasttigaisensis
ATCAGAAGGTAATAGGCATTTCGTCATACGGGACGAATTCAATACAGAAATATTCATGGGATAAGAACTCAGCTATAGGATGTCGAAGTATTCCCTGCCAGGGAATTTGAATTGGTGGTTGTTAGGTTATCGATCTGCCTCCAGGGAGGCAACCACAACTATCTGTAGTCAACGCACAAAGCATAGTAGAGCCCATCTATAATAAAGTCCGTTATTCTTGCTACTATAAAGACAAGAGCATTAAGATAATTAATTATTCTCGACATAATAACCAGGAAATTATTCAGTATTTAGAAACCCGAAGTTGCATTCTCAAATCCTATAAGCAAGAGGTGGATTATCAGAATAACAATGTATTCAAATAGAGCACTGCTTTTCATAGCTGCCGTCGTCACATTATCTCTCTTAACAACTAGTACAGCCCTCACCACCCCAGCCATGGCTTCAAACAAAGGAGGGGGGTCAGTAGTACAAGAACAAGTAAATACTGGTAATTCTAACCTTGATAAAGAAATTAACAAATTCTATAATTGTATATCCAAAACACATCAGGACCCGCCATCTATAAACAAAGTAGACGATTGTTATTATCAAGCCTTAGGTGGAAGTGGTAGCAGTGGCGGTGGCAGCACAAGCAACAGTGGTGCGATGGGAACAGGCACTAGTCCGACATCTAGCATCCACCATCATAAACATGGTAAAAGCGTGGTAACAGGAACAGGCACATTAATACTACCAACATCGGCATCTACCATCCATCATCATCATAAAAAATGATTAATAATATCTAAGATACTCTTTTTGTTCATATCAACAATCCACCAAAGCTGACCTGAAATTTTGTGATACCTATAGCAAAGACAGTCACTTATTCTTTCTTCCTTTTTTGAATTTGATTACCAAAGATAGCCTATTCAAGAGCCAGAACCTGCATGAAACTGATTTACTCTTCGATTTCTGGAAGAATATCGTGTTTAATTATGATGATTGGTATACTCTCGTCGTAATAGGAGTATACTTCATATCAGCTACAATATTTCTTGCCTGCAGCATATCTATCCTTACCAACGATTCCCAGAATCTTACACAAATTCTCACAAACCATGACGAATTTTCTAGGAAAGGAAAATTATGGATCGCTAAAAGCGGGCTAGAGCTACTAACAAATAGGGATGGTCGTAGAAGAATAATCAGCCTAACTCGTAAACGTATATGGTCATGCTATTAATCACTCGTTTAACAATTGCTTAACTGCGCCTTCAAGAAAACCATTTGGACCAAAAGTGGTCTGTCGCAATACACTTTTCTTATCAATTAGGATAGCTGACGGTGTCCCACGTAGGCCATACTCTTCAAAAGTCCTTGCTGAAAATTGTTTTAGTTTTAGATACTGTTTTACCTGCTCGTACATTGACTCCCTTTCCTTTTCGATATAGGATCTGAAATCTGGAAAATTAGCTTCAATGAAATCCATGACTTTGTCATCAGTCAATGGGCCAAACTTCAACAACGTGTCCATTCCTATCGGGAATGGAATTTTGTAGCTTAGCTTATTCCCTGGTCGCAAGCGCCCATACTCTGATAAAACCTTCCTCGTTTCTCCAATTACTTCACCGGAAGTTAGCAGAAGCTTGAGGTTATCTGATGTATTCTTGTCAAAGTCTTCGAAAGCTGTGGCCACTCCTAAAACCCGTAGACCGTCATGATAATATTTAATATGCAGGTCAATTGCTTGCGGAATGCCATTTGTGAAACAGCCTGGACAATTAACTTGGAATACTTCAACAAGGACCACATTTCCCATTTCTTTGTCTATATTGGTAGATCGTCCTTGTACCCATTCGGCAACAGCCAGATTAGGAGCTTTTTCTCCTATTCGTGCAGGTGTATGCAATATAGACATAATTTCAGGAAAATCTAATTTAAACCAATAGTAAATACTAAATGAGATATCTGCAGGCTAATACGGTAGTATCAATCATATTTTATATTAGGCAATGTCTAACGACTAAAAATTAGCATGGCTTTATGCGGTTGCCGATGTATCAAATGTAAGAATCAACATCTGGAAAGCTTTAGGTTTGTTGCCAGTGACGGATTCGATGACATGCATCATACTTGCCTGTCATGTAACACACACTTTAGTCATGTAGACGGAGAAACATACAATACCTGCCAAACGTGCCACTATATTCAATCCTAAGAATACCCTCATTTTTCCGTTTCAATCCCTCTCGATTGCTCCTAATCTCCAAGACCGCTGTTTGTCTCCGATTTAGAAACTTACGAGACGCTAGGTTCAAGTAGTGCCATGCAGGCAATATCACAATTTATTATCATCATTATGGCGGCGTTTGCAACAGGATTTTCTGTATCTCTTTGATCAATCAGCAGGCAAAACTCTCGGCGACAATGCCTACGTCGATTTAGGGAGTACAAGAGTTATCGCCGGTTTCACGGATACAATCTGTAACTACCAGTTTTATGATCTGGAATTTTGCCTTACCTTGTGGAATTTTTCTTGCTGACTGCATAGCCTTTAATCGCTTTTCCATTTGGTCTATGTGATCTTGGCAGACCACAGCAATCATGTACTCTTCACTATTATCTCCTACTGAGACAATATATGACGGAGGCAACAGACAATCAATGTCTTTATCTCTAAATGAACATGTCTTAGGTAATGCCATAATATAGTCATCGCTGCGATCTAATATATCAGTTGCATTCATTACCAAACATTTTAGCGTGCAATAAAGTGTGACGATATTGTGTTCTTGCCTTAAAAGTAGAATTGGAACAAAATGGGTTTTCGGTAGATGCGTTTGATCTTCAAAGTTCTGCAACATAGTTATCGATCTAGGCTTCTGGCTACGTGATCTTGTCATCAGGAAGACGTGCAAATATATGGTGCATGATTCTAATTTTATGACTGAAAATAGGGATAATATCTGTTACAACTACCGAATTGGTTAAGATAATAGGCTGCTGATTTCTTTTATCTTGTTCTTTGCAAATGAATTTTTGATTTACTTTTTAGTTGATCTATAGTACTTCCTATCAGGAACAAAGGCCTTACATTGAC
>CAKOFP010000130.1 GCA_933226995.1 Candidatus Nitrosopolaris rasttigaisensis
GAATATAATATTATGATTGTTTTTGGCTCATAAACTATTAATATCTGAGGTTCAAGCAAATCTACAACTATTTAGTGAGTGACCTATGTGGACAAAATAAAAAGGGTTGCTGCTGACCAACTACCGCTAATAAGCATCCCATCGGTGCTTTTTGTTTCTTTTGGACGCGTTGAATTCAGAGGATTGTGGATGCGTCTTACCTCTACCGAAGGAACAGGATGGTGTTAATTTAATGAATCCCATGCTAGAATTAATTGTTGTTTTTGGGGGAACATTAAGTTTGTCAGTTCCTTTTGGACTGTATATTGCCAGGATGATATCCTATGAATTGAGACCATTGGAAGCTCCGCTTGCAAGAGTCGAAAATGGATTTTACAAGATCATTGGGATAGATAAGGACAAACAGATGACATGGAAAGAATATTCGTTTGCCCTAATGCTTACGAATGTCATAGTAGCAGGCTTTATTTTTTTTATGTTAGTATTTCAGAACCTTCTTCCATCTACGACACATGTGAATGGGCTTTCAATTGATTTGGCCTTTCACACTTCGATTTCATTTGTTACAAATACTGATCTACAGCATTATGCAGATGACCAGCAACTTTCGGTAATCTCCCAAATGATTCCACTTACTTTCGTTATGTTTGTAGCTCCTGCTTCTGGGATTGCTGCTGCGTTTGCCTTTATCCGCGGTTTTATAAGAAAGAATTTTGGGCTTGGTAATTTCTATGTCGACTTTATAAGAATAATTTTAACACTACTACTTCCTGTTGCATTTGGTTCTGCCTTGCTTCTTATGCTGTTGGGAGTTCCACAGACTCTACAATCATCAGTTACGATCAATCATACCTTGGAAGGACATAATCAAACCATTACAACAGGCCCTGTTGCTTCTTTGGAATCTATTAAGGACCTTGGGAGCAATGGTGGCGGATACTATGGTGCAAATTCCGGTCATCCATTTGAGAATCCTAATGGTCTTTCAAATACCTATGAAATGTTTCTCATGTTGATAATTCCTTTGTCATTTCCTATTGCATACGCCAAATTGGTAGGAAAGGCTCGAGGAGTATCATTACTATTAACCATACTTATCGCGTTTGGAATTTTGCTGGCAATAGCCTTCAGTCAAGTAAGTGGGCCTACCGGTTTAGAAACTAGGTTTGGCAGTTTTGGTACCGAATTTTTCAATACCGTCTCTATATCTACGAATACTGGATCAGCGAATTCAGCACTAAGTGGAATGTCACCAAATCCGGTAATGTCCTTTCTGCTTGGTATGTTTATTCAATCCGTTCCTGGAGCTGATGGTACAGGAATCATGTATATGATCATCTACGTAATCATAACTCTCTTTCTAGTTGGCTTGATGGTTGGCAAGACTCCAGAATTTATGAACATGAAAATAAACCCAAAAAATGTTAAATTAGCTGTATTTGTATTCTTAATGCATCCTGCATTAATATTAATTCCAACCGTAATCGCGTTTACTACTGGAAATGCTCAGAGCGTATTATCTGTTCCTGCAGGAAAGATGACAACAGCCTCAGGCTATACTCAAGCATTATACGAATACACATCCGCAGCCGCTAACAATGGCTCTGATTACCTGGGAACATCAGCCAACACACCGTTTTGGAACTGGTCAACTGCAATAGTTATGTTTCTTGGAAGATATGCACCAATAGTGTTGATGCTGGCTATCGCAGGCTCCTTCACAGTCAAAGATAGAAAAGAGGCCATCGAACCAATCAGGACACACGGCCCATTGTTTATTTCAGTATTATTGGTCATGACGTTCCTTCTGACAGCACTAACTTTCTTCCCATTCATAGTAATAGGACCGTTCTCAATGTAATGGAGATGAGATAAATGGGGATAATAATGAGAATGAGAGAAAAATTCAAATATAACAATAATAAAAATAATGGTTCTAGCTTTACAAAAGATCTATCGAACATAAATAGAAAACAAGTAATACTTGGTTCCCTTACAAAACTAAACCCTTTCTATTTAGCAAAAAATAATGCAGTAATGTTTACAGTAGAAGTTGGATTTGTACTAGTTTTTGTTATTGGTCTAGCGCTCCCGACTATACCAAAAGAGTTTGCTAGTCAAACTCAGATATTCTATTATGAAGTCGCAGTAATACTAATTATTACAGTCTGGTTTGCTACATTTTCAGAAGCGCTATCAGAAGCCCAGGCTAAAGCCCGAGTAGATTCTCTAAGAAGTCTAGAAAGAGAAGTTTCGGCTAGGAAACTAGTAGGTGAAGGTAAGAAAGAACTTATCGTGGCCTCTACCAGTCTCAAACCTGGGGATGAAGTATTGTGTTATGTAGGTGAGATAATTCCAAGGGATGGTCTTGTTTGTGAAGGAAGGGCTTTTGTAGACGAATCAATGATGACTGGAGAATCGAATCCTGTATTCAAGGATAAGGATGATCATGTCATTGGTGGAACAAGAATAGCAAGTGACAAGTTACGAATTGAAATCACTGCTGAGGTTGGTAGAAGCTTCCTCGATGAAATGGTTAGTCTAATAGAAAGTGCTACCCGGCCTAAAACCAAAAATGAAATAGCTTTAACAATATTGTTAGCAGGGCTATCATTAATATTTATAATGGTTGTTGGAAGCCTTCTTTTCTTTGCATTCTTTCTTGGATATATTGCTGATATTGCAATGCTGATTGCGCTTTTAGTAGCTCTGATGCCCACAACAATAGGAGGACTCTTATCTGCGATAGGTGTTGCTGGTATTACTAGAATTGGAAGAGATAACATAGTAGCCAAATCCGGGAAAGGCATTGAAGCTGCAGGAGATTGTGATATTTTGATATTAGACAAGACAGGAACCATTACAGAAGGAAGTAGGAGTGCAAACGAATTCATACCATTACAAAAATACACAGATAAAGATGTAGGACAAGCAGCTTTCGCAGCTTCAATTCATGATACCACGCATGAGGGAAAATCAATAGTACATTTAGCAGAAGAGAAAAGATTTATTCCTCCATTAATCGAAAAAATACTCACTGCCAGAAAAATTGAATTTAGTGCAGAGACCAGATTTAGTGGCCTTGAATTTATTCCAAACAAAAGAATAACACTCGACACTGAGCTACAAGAAGAGGCTACATCAATTCACAAGTTTGAAGATGGAAATGGAGAAGAAGCACATCGCACTAATGGTCAGAGTAGAGTTAGTAGCATGCTCTTGGAATTAGAGCAGCGAAACGAAGAGGTAAAGATTCTTAAGGGTTCTGTAGATGCAATGCTAAAATTTCTTACACACGTTAATGAAGCTGAGTTGAAATGGAAAGCTCAAGAAATATCTAAGAATGGTGAAACACCACTATTAATAGCAATAAATAGTGAAGGAATTGGTCTTGTTGCTTTAAAAGACAACCTCAAGTACAATATACGTCAGAAGCTTGACGAAGTTCATGCTACGGGTATCACTACAGTAATGCTTACGGGAGATAATCAGCTAACAGCTCAAGTAATTGCAAAGGAGGCTAATGTAGATCAAGTGATGGCAGAAGCAAAACCCACAGACAAATTAGTAAGAGTCGAAGAAGAACAGACCAAAGGTCATGTAATAGGTATGGTAGGAGATGGAACCAACGATGCACCGGCACTAGCTAAAGCTGACATTGGACTAGCAATGAATAGCGGAACTGCTGCTGCAAAAGAAGCTGCTAATATGGTGGATCTAGATTCTGACCCTTCAAAGATATTGAAAGTGGTAAAACTTGGCAAACAATTGCTAATGACACGCGGAGCCATTACAACATTCAGTATAGCTAACGATGTTGCTAAGTATTTTGCAATAATCCCTGCTATGTTTATGATTAGTAATCCAAAGCTAGCCGTTCTTAATGTAATGCAGCTACATAGTCCTGCAACTGCTATACTATCGACATTGATATTTAACGCACTAATTATACCGACACTAATTCCATTATCCTTGCGAGGTGTTAGCTTTAGACCGGAGCCACCTGAGAAAACCTTCATTAGAAATATGCTTATCTACGGTTTAGGAGGAGTAGCTTTGCCCTTCGTTGGGATAAAGGCTATTGATCTTTTGCTAACACTTTTCATGAAGTGAAAAAGAGCGATAAAGAGTAAGATAAAGAGAAAAGGATTGAAAATGTTAGAGAAAATAAAAACTCAAATAAATAAGAATACACTTAGTCCTGCAATCAAAGTAGTAATGCTGATGTTAGTAGTAACAGGTATTGTTTACCCTCTCGTTCTAGTAATAATAGGTCAAAGTACACTCCCATATCAATCACGTGGTAGTTTACTTTCTGTTAATGGAAAAGTAATTGGTTCAAAGCTTATAGCACAAGATTTTAAATCTCCAAAGTTCTTCCATCCTAGACCATCATCAGCGTCAGCGTCAAACGTAGATCCGGATATAACGTCTGAAAATGCATTGTTGCAAATTTCGAATGTAAGTCAAGCTACTGGGATAAATCAAAATGCCCTTAGAACATTGGTTGAACTCAACGTAGAAAGAAACCGAGTCAGCAACATGGTAGCATTTGCGCCTGATTATGTCAATGTATTGGAAATTAATCTGGAATTATTAAATCAATATCCTGACGTTTATAGTACGTTCTTGAATAATGCAGATCCTCAAAAGACCGCAGCAGGCGTCACCGGCCTGGAAGGGGGGTGAATCGAAGTATGGAGGCAATTGTAGCCGCATATGTATTATCTCTAGTTGTTGCCTCAGGTGCATTAATGTACTCGTTATTGAGAGCAGAAAAACCGAAGTAGAAAGCAGAAAACGGAAAGCTCGAGTGAATCGTTTATCCGAATATTACGTTCAAGATATATAATCAATCAACCTACGTTGTTATTGATTTTGTCACAATTCATGCTCAAAACAAGATCATAGC
>CAKOFP010000131.1 GCA_933226995.1 Candidatus Nitrosopolaris rasttigaisensis
ACAGTGTTTGATCGCCTCATTAACGTCCCTACCTTCGTACGTCAAGTATGTCCCATTACTCTTCGAAATTTTTATAGAATCCATTTGAAGAAGAGTCATCAAAGGTAACGTAGGCTCAGTACAGTAAATAGGACCACTGTACCCGTATTTGTATAAACTAGGTAAAAACCCCTGATGGTCGATATGCGCGTGGCTAATAACCACTGCATCAAGATCACTTAAGCTAAAATTAAACCAATCAAGTCTTGGGTAAGCATCTAATCCACGACTTTCACCTGGATTAATGCCGCAGTCCAACATTACCTTGCTTTCTGGAGTTACGACTATAAAACAGGACCTTCCAACCTGTTTAACGCCTCCCAGGCAAAATAGCATGACTTCTTTGTTCATCGACCATGACTGAGTCTGCCCGCCACGACTATAAGATTCAGCAGCGGCGTTCAGCTGATTATTTCCACTACCGTTCGAAGAACCGTTGTTTCCCTCTGCAAGTGGCGTCCTGAAAATCCTATTTCCTAACTCCTGTAGGAATATCGTCCGTTCCTTAGCCGAGCTCTTTAGGGTGGAATGGATAGTATTGAGGATGGCAGATGGTATATGTGGTGAAAGTCTAGTGTGAGCTACCCAGCCGGTGGATATAGCTATTTCCACTACTAATTCAGGGCTTACAACTTCTGGCTTGTTAACTTCTAGAACGACTTCACCTGTTGCATCATCGCAGAAGACAGCAGAAACTAAGACGTCTTTGGGCAGTAATTTGACAACGGCTTTCCGTGTTTCGTCCTCTGCTATTCTGATAGAAGGGTCAGTACGAATCACAAATCTCTTTTTCAGACTTTTAGATAGAGACGATAAGTAGTAGGTCAGTTCCGTAAGTGAGAATTTGGCATTTTTTGTATATAGTGCGATATTGGGACCTTCAAACTTGGCTGATGTAACTTGGGATTCTGTTGGAATTGATTGCAAAATAGTTTTTGCAACCTCACCTTCACTATCCGTAGTCAACTTTGCAGCAAATGGATTCTCATTTTCTTTGTCCTTCTTTGGAATAATGGTCTGTACTAGATGCTTATGCTTCCTATTTTTACTGTTGTTGTCAATGCCGTTGGTGTCATTATTATTTTCATTGCTGTTGTTAGTACCCTTATCTCTTGTTGGAGCATCATCGCTCTGCTTATCGACAAGCTTTTCTTGTTCCTCTACACGAGCTTTGTTTAGTTTTTGACTTTCTCCCACGTCTCTTATTTATCCAGCTTTTTCGGTATTTTTTGCCTCACCTATAGCAACAAGATTGCATATCAAAGAGGCAGGAAATAGTGAACATTTAGACCGATGATAAGCCAATTTGTATTAGAGGCCATCCATTAATATATTTTTAGGGTTGAAATCCGTAGCTTCTATAACCTTATCAATGGTCGTTATGCTATTCTAAGTTAGGAAAATTAACCCAACCATTGACAGAACCGTACGAATTCCAAACATTCCATTAATTTTCCGAGGCAACAATTTCATTCAGTGTTCGTATACAAGATACTCGAGATGATAATGTAACCAAAGGCAAAGTCAATGTGGCTTTGCTTATCGATTCCGGGAAGGCGGGTTTGAGGCAAGCCAGAGCCCAGTAATGTTCTTCAGACTTCTATGAGCTTACTCTCATCAAAAGACATTGAATAATACCAATTATATCTGAAGAAATCCAGACACCATTCATGGAATATACCGTTATCGACCCATAACCCACTGCTATAGAACATAGAATTCATGTCTGTCTCATGTTTCAGAGTAGGAAACATTACCGTTGCCTGATTTTCGCTTAAAACGACAGCCACTTGTATTTTATCCACCATTCTTCTCTCTACCACACCTTTCCTCATCAATTCTTGATAACCAGAATTTTTGAGAATCTCAGCTCTATTCTTAGGTACGATGGCGTTTTTCGGTAATATGTAATTAAATTTGACACCATCATTCCTAATTTTTGGCATGATGGCTTCAATCAGATCTAAAGGGATTTGTGGCAGCATTCCATAAATATATTCAGACGACCGATTGTATAGCTGTTTCCATAGTTCAATAACAGCAACGAGGCCACTGACGTATTCGGAGTTATCTAATGCACCGATCCGGTGGATGAACTTCATAGGAATTTCGCCGAAGATGTGTTCGGAAAAATAACTTCTATTCCGTGAAAGAAATCCAAAGGTAGAAGTTTGAGTTATAATCGCGTTTCCGAAGGTTGTTAAGGAAAATGTTCCTGCTGAATCTTTTTCGATCAAACCGGCATCCATTAGCCTGCTGAGATTCCGGTGTACTTCTTGCATGGTGACATTCAGATCCTTTGATAATTTCGCAAGCTTAGAATCGTGCTCGGTTAATTTGAAAAGAATTGAAAGTCTCTGCTCGCTGGCAAGCTCAAAAAATGTTTGCTGCGTATGCATCATGGAATCTGAATTAGTAAGGGGAGGGTTTCGTGTATTGTGTGCCACTAGATAACTACAATAATGTTCGTGGAATTATGTTTTTCCCGTCCTAATTGCGATACTATAGCAGACCCCTAGATAATCGTTGCAGACCGACGATGAAATACAGAAGCATAAGCCTGTAATGATTCTTTGCGTTTGCAGGTACCTGAGAAATGATACGAGCAAATATACTAATAAGAGGCACTACCGCTATTGCGCTTGCTTTCTTAGTCTAGAATGCAGGAATATATCTTACTGTTTCTTTATTTGTGCGAGTACGTCCTATCTTCTGTCAAGTCCGCGGGTAGGCTTTCTTATGATTATGGTCCATCTATGAAATAGGGGTACCTAAGGATCTTAATGTAGTTGCCACATCTAGAAAAGTTACCGAGATGACAACTGTGGATATTTGGATGGTTTTGGCACCTTAGTGCGGCCACAACCATGGAAGCAACACAGCCATTACCACTATCACTGTCATTACTAACGTAACCAAAGTTGGTGCATTCTTCAATGTGCTCGGCCTTGATCTTATTCTATTTTCAATTAGCGACTTATAAAATTGGCCTCCATCTAACGGACCTATTGGTAGTGCGTTGAAAATGCCTACGTTAAAATTGATAAACCACAACCAAAACAGCATATTAGCGACTAGGGGAAAAGCGGACCCTAACACATTTGAATGATATTCATGGGCCATCAGATCCGAATATGGAACTGAGCCTTGTGCCATGGTAGGAGGCAACAACAGTGCTATAGGATTGGAACCGAAGGCATTCTTGTATCTGCTTAATACCTGGGTCGGATCAGGTGCTACATCTGTTATCGTGATACCCAAGATCCCCCGACCTGCCTCTACGAATTGCGGTATAGGGACTGACCGGATTATCTGATGTCCAGCCTTGTCTTTCCATGCTATGTTAACGGTTTTACCCAGATTTGACCTAAGAAACTTTCCTAAATCATCTGTACCGTGCACTTTCTGTCCCGCTACTGTCTCGATCACAGATCCTTTCGACAACCCGATCGAACCCGCAAGAGTGTGGTCTCCTACTCCTACGACTACAACCCCAGATTGATGTATAATATTGGTTGAAATAGGAGTAAGGGTAGAGGTTATAAAGAATAGCGCAACCAAAGATACTACGGCAATTACCATATTGTTTAGTGGACCTGCAGTTAAGATTGCGCTTTTTTGCTTTAATGGAGTTCTTGATAACTCTTCCTGTGCGATATTAACAAAGGCCCCGATAGGGAATCCTAGAATTAGGACAATTCCTGTCGACTCTATTTTAATATTGTATACCCTAGCGACTATGCCATGACCTGCTTCGTGTATTATAATCGTAAGCACTAGTGCGATCCACCCGTATGTCCACGGTAGATATGGGTTCAATCCTGGGATAAGCAAGTTAGACTGCGGACCTACCTCACGCACTCCAGCCCTCACCGTCGCGTTTGAAAACAACGCAATCAATGACCCTACGATGAGAAATACTGCTAGTGCAGTTATGATGGGCATGAGATAAATATTAAATTTAGCATAGACTCTAGCTGCCTTTGTGTTTGCCACCTTCTCAAAAAAGTTCAAACCAAAGGGAGTATGAACTAGTATGAGCGGAAATTTCACTTCAGCTCGAACTCTGTTCTTATTGTCCTGCTGTCCCAAAAGTACAAGATAATATATATCGAACGTATTTAAATTAAATCATGCTATTTAGATTCCTATCACAAATCAAATTATATGTATATAGAATGAAATTAACTGGACTTTGCTACAGAAAAATTATGACGGCCTACCTAGAGACGGCTGTGAAAGGTATACATGACTGTGAGGTTCTATGTTATCTTCTTTCTGGATGTCAATACCACTTTCACCCAACTCTAGCACATATGCCTTGATATTCGATCCTACCTATGTGCAGCTTCGGTTATTCTATTGGCACTACAAATATCACATATGATAAACATGAACATTCGACATATTCTCCACTGGTTCTTCGATGAAAATGCTCAATGGTTTATAACTCTTCAAAATGTAAGCGGCTTCTCGCTCGAGATGCTTCAATCCGAGCGGTTACAAAACCTTTGCTGTTTTGATTAATTGATTAAGAAAAGTTTATGCGAATATTCGAAGAAACAAAGAAACTACTCGAGTTCTACTACGTATCGGCTGATCGAACTTGAGAGATGCTCTCAAACACCTGTCAAGTTAGATGCGAATCCCCTCATTCCAAAGATAAAACACAGGTAGGAAAAAATTCTTCACACAAGTACATCGCTTTTATTGATTTGCTACTTTATTATATCCTGATTAGACCTCATGTACCTAGATTTAGAATTGTTACAAGGAGGAGAAAACTCAGATGTAGCG
>CAKOFP010000132.1 GCA_933226995.1 Candidatus Nitrosopolaris rasttigaisensis
AATAGTCGTCGATATCTTTAATGCTAGGTAGTGCGATGTAGAATACTGGTATGAAGGGTACAATTGCCGTTGATAAAACAGAGAAAGTAGGAATTACTCTTCCTAAATCAATATTACAAAGAATCGATAAAGTCCGTGGAGATATACCACGAAGCACGTACATTCGACGAGCTGTTGAGGTTTATCTTAAGCAAGGAAAGGGGCGGTAAATGACTGCTCCTTCTGCCAGCACACTGAGAGGGGATACCGGATCTTCGGGTTAGTAGAATTATAATATCTTGTCAGAAATTATAATTTGATTATATTTATTGCGTTAAGATTTCAGTCCTAGTTAGCTGCCCAGCTAGATTTTTCCCTGGACGCGATTTGTAGCCAGGAACTCCAATACCAACTGCAATCATAGTGCTCTTATCTGCAGCGTGAGGAGAGAAAAACTCAGAGACGGCATCATCAAAAAAGGTCGAACCAGATGCCCCTATTTTTTGAGCATAAGCAGTAAGGTAAATCTTTCCCGCAATAACTCCTGCTTCAAATTGTGATGCCCTGTATCCTCTATTACCAAGAGTATCTAGGATCTTATTCAAGTCAGTCATAAGAAAGAATACAACATTAGCATCACTGAAAAGAGATTGGCCTAAGCAAAGATACCCAGATATCCCTCTGGATACTTTGTTTCTGAGTTGTTCAAGAGATTCATTATAGTGATCAAAAAAATACGCACCAGCTTGCAACCCCTCCACATCGTTTACTATAAGGTAGATATCGATGGTACTATTTTTGTTGTTATTATTATCAATTTTACTATCAAGAAAATCCAGAGGCACGCCTCGTGTCGAATAGTGGAGTATATTGGATAATTGTCTAAAAGAAATGGGTTGCCTAGAAAATTTGCGTGATGATCCACGGAGCAGGATAGTCTCCGCCAAACTAGGCTCGTTCATTATCGAGGTTTCGAATATCAGTGCTTTACGATGTACAACCTCTGCTGCTTTGTTAGTTGGAGTTTGTTTGAAGGCTGTAGCAGCGGTAATCCAATTTTTGACCTCTTCTTTGTTGTGCAAATATGAAGATTTATGTAGTTTCCAAATTTCAGGATAGTTTAGTTCTCCTCTCAGCATAGGGATAGTCTGAGGAATGGATAAATCCTCACTTTCTTTGACCGTGGGAACTGAATCTGCAGATGAATTATTATCTATGGGAGCCAGAACAACAGCAGCTTCTCGTTTATCATCCAAGCGAAGTAAACGATTTACGACATTGTCCACAAAACCCATGATCAATTGTGTAGGGATCTCTAGAGAGATACATGTAGCTAGAAAGTTGGCAGCAATCACGCCAGAATCCCAAAACCAATGACGGTAAGAGCGGGCTTGGTACTTCCACGCATTTCTCCAAGCGATTGAAGTGTAGGCAACTGTAATTGGGGACCTAACTATATTATTGTTACCTCCTGCAATATCTGCTAACGTCGCCCGATAGTCACCACTTCGCAGCTCTGTAAGGGTAAAGTCTCCAGGGCAAAAATGATAAACACCTGCCTTCAATCCAGGTATATCTTGACAAATGATATACAGCTCTATAGGATAAAGCGCGCCTGTAGCAGATGCGGCACGCATATAATAAGTTCCATAATCGAGCTTCAATACCCTTGTAATACCAGCTGAAAAGAACAATAATTCTGCAAGGTTCTTTATATCGAATACAACGCTTTTACCTTTAGTTGGTTGTGTCTTACCAATAGAAAAAAGGGCACCTTGTGTGGGTTGGGAGAAGTCTGTGGGGAGTGATATTAAGGGCAGGTTAGAATATACCTTAAACGGTAGAGGTTTATTATTCCAGTCAAGATAGTGCCGTGACTGTTGTATGCTGACTTCAGAGTGTTTTGTTTCCTCATGATATTCTTTAGCATATTTAGTTTCATTATTCACAAGCTTTGGTATTAGTGCGAATCACACAAAATATGAGGGTTTGCATTCTTGCCGACCTTATCTGTTGAGAGTTATTTGTTGATAATACATACGGTTTTTAAGAAGTTGCTGCAGTTGTGGACCGGGAGATGATGGTGGTCGGGAGCAATCCCCGGAACTAACTTTCCTGTAGAACTTATGATTAGGAGATTATTCCAGGAAAATATTAATCTAATTTCTCTTCCTCCCCTCCCTGTCTCCCTGGTGCTGTTCAGTATTAATACAACCAACAATAACTAAATCGTGAAAAATGGTAGCAGAGAGTAATACAAAAGAATCATTTCCGATGGCTAAAGATGGTGATACTAATGCAATACCTGAAACATCATCAGATATCATAAACCTAGAAATTCAGGATATCGAAGGCATTGGTCCTACAACAGCAAAGAAGCTCAAAGAAGCAGGTATTGTTTCAGTAATGGATCTGGCAGTAACAAG
Organism: Candidatus Nitrosopolaris rasttigaisensis; assembly: GCA_933226995.1. GTDB lineage: Archaea > Thermoproteota > Nitrososphaeria > Nitrososphaerales > Nitrososphaeraceae > Nitrosopolaris > Nitrosopolaris rasttigaisensis. Next base: position 2,406 of record CAKOFP010000132.1, read on the forward strand.
TGCCGACGAGTTAGCTGTGGACATTAATGCTTCAAAAGAAAGTGCTGCCGCATTCATAATGGCTGCCCAGAAACTTCTTCGAGACTCTCATATTATAGAAAAAGAATTTGTTACGGCAGACCTTGCTCTTGAAAAAAGGAGATCAATGCTTAGATGTTCTACTGGATCTCGAGCCCTTGATGAACTTTTGCTTGGTGGAATAGAAACGCAAGCGATAACTGAATTTTATGGAGAGTTCGGTTCTGGGAAATCGCAAATATGTCATACGTTATGTGCTACAGCTAGACAGCCTACTGAATCAGGTGGAATGGATAGTGGTATAATTTACATAGACACCGAAGGAACTTTTAGACCTGAAAGAGTAGAACAGATAGCCAGAGCCAGAGGACTTGATCATAGACATGTATTAAAAAGCGTTGCAGTATGCAAGGTCTACAATAGCTCACATCTAGAACTGATAGTCAAAGACTTGGGTAAATACGTCAATGATTTTAACGCCAAATTAGTAATCATTGATGGCATAATCTCTTTGCATAGAGCAGAGTTTGCGGGAAGAGGTACTTTGGCCGACAGACAACAAAGACTCAACGGCATGTTGCATAAGATTATAAGGTTAGCAGAGATATTCAACATCGCAGTCGTTATAACAAATCAGGTTCAATCCTCTCCAGATACCTTCTTTGGAGATCCTACAAAAGCAGCTGGTGGCAATATAATAGCACACTCTTCAACATATAGGATATATCTTAGAAAGTCTGGAGAGAACAGGGTAGCAAAGATGATGGACTCGCCTTACCATCCGTATTCTGATACTAGATTTACCATAAATGAAAAAGGGGCTGATGACCTCGAAGAAGAAGGAGTATCAAAGAAGAGTGTTGGTAACAAGAAAGGTAACAAAACAACAACAACAACTGATTAGTTCACCTGAATAACTGATTAAATTAATCAGGAGGAAAAATTGCGTCAATACAATACAATACAATACAATACAATACAATACAATACAATTCAAATCGGAATAATATTGGGTAGGACAGAGGAATGAAATGAAATGAAATGTCTGTAGCCTCTTCAGATCACGTGATATAGCTATAGTACGCTGTTCCGAATTCTTTGGTAGAGGAATGGAAACCAAAGCCTTGGTGAGAAGTTAGAGTTGAATTGGATCGTAGTTAACAATAAAATGGTTATGACTATCAAAAAGGCGAATAATTGCAGCAGCCAATTTCATATGGTCTGTCATATGTACATTGTACACATGTATATCGTACCCTCCCGGGAGGGTAATTTTGTACATTTTTATGAAAAGTTTTAAAAATTAATGCTGCATATGAGCATACGAACAAGGCCTCTTGAGT
>CAKOFP010000133.1 GCA_933226995.1 Candidatus Nitrosopolaris rasttigaisensis
GACTTACATTATAACTATCTTACTCTCTAAGTAGTTTGGATTACCATCTATCAATTCAACAAACATATTATATCCTAATGTATTATAACATGGTATGGGAAATGATAATGATGTGGATATTTTACCGCAATCTGAGCTAAGGGAAGCAATTGATCAACAAATGCGTGAGTTAAGTACCCGGACAGTCATTTTCCATCATTTTGTTGGTGAACGACTTGGACTTAATCCGACCGACCATAAGTGTCTGGACATTATCATCAGAGCTACAAACCCTATTACAGCTGGTCGGTTAGCTGACGAGACAGGTCTCACTACCGGGGCCATTACTGGTGTCATGGACCGATTAGAACAAGCAGGCTACGTCAAGCGTGAAAGAGATCCAAATGACCGACGATTGATATTCATAAATCCGCTTTTGGATAAGGCTATGGCTAAGATAGGCCCACTCTTTGCCCCCGTAAAACAAGCTGGGCAAAAACTCTATTCAAAGTACACTGACCATGAACTCGCAGTTATTCTAGACTTTGTTATCAATTGTAATAAAATGACTCAAGAAATGACCGCCAAGATTCGAGCTGAGGTGGCAGATGATATCAAGACGCACCAGCCTGAAGATAAGTCTGATTTGTAACAAACGAGACTGCTACGGTCTTTGTCAATCGATACGTCGATATAGACTGGTAGCTGGCCTACATCCTGGGAGACCACAGGTTTTCTTAAAATCCTCTAAGTAGCTTCCCAAACAAAGAGGTATATCGCATAATATGGACTTTCTATCATATAATGAGATACAATTGCCGCCTTGTAGTACGATAGAATCGATTATTTACAATTCTAATCTGAACCACTATGTTCTTGTCTGAACAGTTGTCATTATTATTATTCATTGCTTTGATTAAGTCCCCATCGATCTCTCACTTTATTTGCTAGTTTGGAAAAAACAAGTCGGTCAAATACAAGGCCAATTGCGAAGATAGTGATCATCGATGCAATTATTTGATCCATGAGTTGGAATTCTCTCCCAACGTCCAGGATATGACCCAAGCCTAGATATGCTGCCATCAATATCTCAGCTCCTATCAACGCATGCCATGCAAAAGACCAAGCCTGTGTTACTCCAACTATTAGTGATGGTGTAGCCGCAGGTATCATCACATACCTAAACAGCGGCATACCCTTAGCGCCTAAATTTCTGGCTGCACGAGCATAAATTGGTGGGACGGTGCGAATTCCACTGTATGTAGATAACATTACTGAGAATATAGAACTCATGATTACAACAAATAAGATACCGAAATCGTTTAGACCAATGAACAGTATTGCGAACGGTACCCAGGCTATGCTTGGGAATGACTGTAGCCCTACTGCAAAGGAACTCATCGTTTTTCCAAAGTCTTTGAACTTTACCATAGCCAACCCAATCCCAACCCCTAAAATGATCGAAATTGAGAATCCAATCATGAGACGCCACATTGTTATACTGATGTTAGTAATTAATGAGAAATTCAATTCAGCAAAAGATTGGGCAACCATTGCTGGTGATGGCAATGAAACTCTTGGCCATATTCCCAGCATAAATGTTAGTTGCCAAATCCCTACAAACGCCGCAAGGAACAGTATTGTGTTGGCTATATCGTTAAGGTTAATCCTACCAATTTTTTTTCTTCTTATTTTCTCTTCAATAGAATACTTTCGTGGCTGCAATTTTGTTATCCTCTCCCGTTTCATCATCAAAATATAATTCCTTGGATTCTTCGGTAATCGCCACTGCATTCGAATCCACGATAGAATGATCTGGGGGTCGTGGCAAACCTACAGTGCACTCACTCTTTGTACCAGCAAGTTTTGGGGACAAAACAACGAGCATACCTCGTAATACCATAGCATCAATGATGTTACTCGTTAGAAACAAAATTGTTCTGTCTTGATGTATTTGAATGACTATTGCTGAAAAAGGCTCATCCATGAGAAAGACTTTTGGATTCATGGCCAGAGCATGACCAGTGGCTGCACATTGTTTCATTCCCCCCGAAAGTTGGCGAATGTGAGCATTTGAGAAATTTAACAATTGAACCCTCTCTATATAATGCATGGCAATTTATTTTCTTCTGTCTTTTGGGTTATTTGTTATCCTTAAACCAAATTCAATATTTTCAAGAAGGTAATCCATGGAAAGATCAAAATGTTTTTACCACAGCATGATGGGCTATGATATCTATGTTCAAATTATTCAATATGAGGTGATTTGACGCGGTGGTATTTTTATTGTAGACCTTCGAAATATTCTTGACTTGCAGAATACTTTCTAGTTCTCCTGATTGTGACACAACCGACATTCTTGGTAATTCTAAGTGCGGTTATGCAATATAACTTTCTTCGAAGATGCAATTAGGACTAGAATGGCGCTTATTTGGCATATACTATACTTACATTTATTCCGTTATTCTAACACGTACCAGGAATTTGTTCCGTATTCAAGTGAAAATGCTTTGGAACCTATATATTCAAAGATAGGAAGGCAACTAACAATCCCTGTTATTGCAACAATATTTGCGCCAGCTATTGTGCATATACCGGCTATAGGATTTGTTCGGCCTTAAGTGCAACAAAGCCATTGAGAACGGGCTATTTTCCTAACATAAACCATGCTCAAACCTTCATCGGGTTCGGAAGTGCAAATTTCCAGAATAGACGTCATGTACGTTGGGCCAGGCCCAGCAGTAATTGGCAATGGGCAGCTCAAGGAAAGGATCGAAGAATAATTTCCGGTGTGGTAATTGTAGTGAGGCGATTCCGGAATAACTTTCCTAAGAATTTCGCAAATACAATATTTGCTTCATCTCAACTCGGAAACAGACATACAATAGCTCTTCGAAAGTATTTGCAAGATAACGGATTCAAAACGAAAGACTAGGAGGAAATATACCACTGATAAAACAATTATTCCTACGTATTGTTGGATTCTTGGCAAGGGAAAACCAAGACCGGACCAGTCATGGATATACGATCTTACAATTTTGAATGAGGTGTTGAAGGAGGAGGGATTGCAGCCGATATAAGGAGCAGGCGTGGTAGGAGGACTAGCAGAATCAATTCCTTAACTTCTCATCATTCCACTTCTTTGATATCGTATACAATTAATTTTTCTCCGTCTTTACCAATAATTCTTATTCTCCAAAAACGCAGAAGCCCCGAAAGATGCTGCGCAAGTCTATTGCAGATTCTTTCTCGTCAAGTATTATGGTATATAGTCGGAGGGTAATTTAAATATGTGTAAGAATAACAATTAAGTGTATGAGAAGAAAATTTTCATCAGGATTTGGCTCTAGATGTGAATGCATGTGTCATAAAAGAACAGGTACTGTCGGTTACTGCGGGTATTGTTCTGGCTCGCATGCAAAAAGTTATAGGAGTTAACATTCTGATTTTATCACACTCAATTCAAACAACATATAATATTGTTGAAATAAATCTCAATGCACTGGACGATTTAGTGGCGATGCGTATCCCAAGATCTACTATCTTACTAGCAGTAGAACAATCATTGTGCTTCTAATAGTACTAGAATAAGTTTTAATTCAACCAATGACTTTACTTTTGTCTGTATATTTCAAAAGATATCAATAATGCTGTGAACCTTAGCGGTAGACTGCTTCAGTCACACCCATGCAACATCTTTCCCTAATCCGTCATTCCATCAAGTAGCCTTTAAAGTAATTTCTTTCTCCTGCAGACGTCAGGTTTAGAGGGTATATCCCTAAATCTTGTTTGCTGTACCCCAGTAATTTTCTCAGATCATGCCTGAAGTTTGCTGGAGATATCTCATCATTCTCAATTTCAGTAGAAGAATCTATACTTGAAACGAATCCGCTGTTTAATGCATAATCATTTGTTCTTGTATACTTCGCTAGGTAATGAACTAGATGCCATTCTTTCAGATAGTGGAACAAACAGATTTATTACAAAAATCAATGAACATGAAATCTATCTAACTCCACCATCATATTTTCAATAGTCTGTTTCTGTGGTCGGTTCATTTTGTTATACTTTTGATAATCATCACAGACCTGTATTTTGTAGAGGAAGATTGCGATGTCCGATAATGTAATGCTAGTTGAATATTAGGCCGACCGAATGCTTGTGAGTGTAGTTTTGTTGGTTTGACTTTTTATTTCCTCTGACATTTTCAATACTTGTCTCTCACATTCATCCCTGTTTATTTGTACTAGAGTACAAAGATAGTACTCAAGTAATCAGACACTGTACTCAAGACAAGGTAAGACATGGTACCAAGTAGACAAATAAAATTTTGTCACTACAACCGCTACTTATTCTTCCTTTGAGCACCGTAACTTATAGTAGAATAGAAACATAAAACATCAGATGCAAGGGAACTTACGCGATTTTAGGAAACATTTTATTGCCATGTATTACGCATACTCTGATGAAGAGCATAAATTTTGTTATAGTTGGCGATTATCAAATTGCAAGTGAGTTAGGTAAGAAAGGGACTACAACTGATCTATCAATTTATGACAGAAAAACGCAAGATACTATTTACACTTGGGCTGTGCCCATCACTTTTCCCGATAAAATTCAATCATTGATGCAGGCAACGAATATTGCTGAATATGCTATACTGAATGTTACAAAAATGGACAAGTATCTAGGAGAGCAAGTCCTCGCTTTGGATGCAGTTAACTTCAGTGAAGGCTTCATCCTGCATTCGTATGAGGTAGATGAAATGAAGCTAAAAACATTAATAAAAAACACAGCAATCTCAGACTTCCGATTTCTTGATAATATTGACCAATTAAAGCAACAAATGAGTAGACTTGAGCCAAAAAGCCTAGAAGGACAGTGCATAATTCCAATAGACCATGCTTTTAACGTGAAGGGAGTTGGAACAGTAGTACTAGGTGTCATTAAACAGGGGACTGTGAAGACATTTGATCATTTGAAAATTTTACCTAGTGGAAAAGACATACTTGTCAAATCAATTCAAATGCATGATGATCCTGTAACCGAATGCAAAAGTCCAGCAAGAGTAGGGATGGCTGTTAAAGGAGTTGATGCTGATGATATTTCTAGGGGAGACGTACTTTGCTCTCCTGGTTCATTAAATCTAAAGGTAGCAACAGATGCTTTTCCTGCAGGATTTATAAAGAGTCCTTATTACAAAGGGGATCTAACAGACAATCAGACATTCGTTATATCTGTTGGAATACAAATCAGGCCAGTAAAGATAAAATATAATAATACTGGTACAATTCAAATAATTCCCGAGAAATCATTTGTCTTCTTCTCTGGCCAGAATTATGCTCTTTTAAAGCCAGATAATGTTGGAACAAGAATAATAGCAAAAGGGATTATTCAATAAAATCTGATCTTCGGGAGTTGAACAAACCATTTCTCTGTCATTTTACGGTTCTAAAAAATTGTTTGAATTGGTGGTCAGCGATTTAGTATCGTAGAATCTTGAATCAAGTAAAATTCTCTCCTTTTGTATATGAATTCTTTAGGCTCGAAAATCACAACAGCGTAAATCTCAACTATCACGTGTTGATATATTCTTCAAATATTTTATAAAATCCTCATTAGTTCTCCATACACACAAAAGGTTTTTTATTTTCAGGTGTTGTCATAATCTGTGCGAAATGATATAGATATGGCTGAATTTTTTAATCGACTCTCGTTGTCTGCTTTTGAAGATATGGCCGGAAAAAGTACGGAGGATATAAC
>CAKOFP010000134.1 GCA_933226995.1 Candidatus Nitrosopolaris rasttigaisensis
ACGAAAGGGACAGAGGTATTACCATTGATCTCGCTTTTCAGAAGTTTGAAACGCAAAAGTATTTTTACACTTTGATTGATGCTCCAGGTCACAGAGACTTTATTAAGAACATGATAACAGGCGCATCAGAGGCAGACGTAGCCATTCTAGTTGTCTCGCTCAAGCCAGGTGAAACAGAAGCGGCTACTGAACCCGGTGGGCAAGCCAGAGAACATGCGTTTCTTGCACGAACTCTGGGGGTCGGGCAGATGGTTGTCGCACTCAATAAGACGGATGACGTCGGCTATGCTGAGGCTCGGTACAAAGAGGTGAAAGACATTGTCGAAAAAATGTTAAAGTTGGTAGGCTACAATACGACCAAAATAAATTTTGTCCCGGTCTCAGGATGGAAGGGAGACAACCTGATCAAGAAGTCTGAAAACATGCCCTGGTACAAGGGACCCACTCTTGTGGATGCTTTGGATATGTTTGATCCTCCCGAAAAGCCTATAGGAAAACCACTCAGAATCCCTGTTCAAGACGTGTATTCTATAACTGGGGTAGGCACGGTTCCTGTTGGCAGAGTGGAAACCGGTAAGGTTAAGGCTAACGATAAAGTTATAGTTATGCCGTCCGGGATTACTGGAGAGGTAAAGTCGATAGAAACTCACCACACACAGATGGACTCGGCAGAGGCAGGTGACAACATCGGTTTTAACCTCAGAGGCGTAGATAAGAAGGGAATAAAGCGTGGAGATGTAATTGGCCCAACCGATAATCCTCCTACGGTGGCGAAGGAATTTGAGGCACAAATCATAGTCATCCATCATCCTACTGCGATGGCCCCGGGATACACCCCAGTATTGCATGCACATACAGCACAAGTAGCGGCAACTCTATCAGAGTTCCTCGCAAAGATTGATCCGAAAACGGGAGGCACAGTAGAAGAAAAACCAAAGTTCTTGAAGACTGGGGATGCCGCAATCGTAAAGATAAAACCAGTAAGGCCATTAGCGATTGAAACGTTCAAAGAATTCCCCGAGATAGGGAGATTTGCTTTGAGAGACATGGGCACAACTATCGCTGCCGGCGTAGTCAAATCGATTACAGAGAAATATGACCCGTCAAAAAAATAATAAGTGAAACAAGATGCCACAAGAAGCACGAATAAAGCTTACAAGTACAAACCTATCAACTCTTGAAGGAGTATGTACAGAAATAAAAGGAATTGGAGAAAAAAATGGAATCAGATTGAAAGGTCCGCATCCTCTCCCGACTAAAAGAATGAAAGTTGTTACCAGGAAATCGCCTTGTGGACAAGGAACAAACACTTATGATAAATATGAACTTCGTATTCACAGACGAGTAATAGATCTAGGTGCTGATGACAGGTCAATACGACAGCTAATGAGATTAAAAATACCTGATGACGTTTACATAGAAGTCTCCCTCACCCAGTAGTTATTCATCTCGCTACATTCAACGAGAGCGACAAAATCTAAGAGTGCGACAACAAATTTAATATTGGAATCTAACCCTAAATCAGGTAATAATTTCAAATTCTGCTGTTATTGTTTAAGTATTTGAATTCATAGATAGATAGAGGATAAAACGATAGATTCAAAATACAGAAAAGCAGAGTTGAAATATCATGAGTCTTGAAGAGCTTCGTTCCAAAGCTCTCTTCCAGAATACTATAGATGTCTGGATAATGTGCTGTGAAGAGAAGGCGTGGGACTGGTATGATGTTGAGGCATACAAACATTTCATTTTTTATTTAAAATCTAAGGGAGTGAAAATGCAAAAATTCCCACTCTGTATAAAGGAGTCAGGTGGCATGTACGAGCGTGGCCGAGATAAGTCAAAATTCCTTGAACAATTGTCTCATTACAACTCAGACGATGCCGGTGCCCACACTATAAAGTTGAGTGTAGAAGTTCTCTCTACTATACGTTCATTTGAAAAGGCCAAGCCGTGAGCAACCGGTGCACACATGAGTTCTCCTGTGGATTTAAATGACTATGATAGCTTGTGTAGTCGTGTGAGTGGGAACATTAAGAGGGTTCTTGCCAGACTTGGAGAACAATCCAAACGCGAGCGTTCTGAAGAGATAAAGGCTCTTCCGGAAGACGAGATGCTTGCAATCACACCTGATACTGGGATGTTTTTTAAAATACTCCTTAGTGCTATGCATGCCAAGAGAATTCTAGAAATAGGAACTTCTGTTGGTTACTCGACATTGTGGTTTGCTGAAGCAATGATTCAGGATGGTACGACTAGACCAGAGGGAGCAGAGAAACATATTATCACTGTAGATATGAATCACTCAAAGATCGAAAGGGCCACTAAGAATTTTGATGATGCCGGAGTCAGAGGCATGATTGAAGTGCTTGAGGGTAGCGCAAGGAACATACTTCATCAGCTACTGAAAAATTTCGAAGACAAGAGTCATATCAAAAAAACAGAAGGCTTATTCGACTTTGTATTCTTTGATGCAGACAAAGAGCATTTGAGAGAATACTTTGATTTGGTACTTCCAATGCTAAGAATCGGGGGCATTGTTGCAACCGACAATATGTTGTATCCCGAAGATTACCGGCCTCTTATGGCAGAGTATGCCAATTATGTCCGTAGTAAACCTTTCCTGCAGTCAGTAACAGTACCAATCGGAAACGGTGAAGAAATTACGATCAAACTAGCCTAAGAGGCAAGATTATAGAACCTTTCCCTTCAATGAACGTCGACATTACCATTGCCCTTAAACAAGAGACGTCTCTAATAACCCGCACGGCATGGTATGGACATCACGACGCACTGGCTTTCGTTTATGGGTATTGGTAAAAATATGTTTTGAGGTAACATATTCGTATTGCGAATACTGATGTAACATATTCCGATACTGATTATCATCGTCTTTTTTGTTGGAGGCCTCAGATGCCCTCTGGTTAAACGTGGATGCAAAATCTAAACAACAGAAGTCGGTTATGGATATCAATATGCAACCGTGTTTGTGTCCAATTTGTGAGCATGAAGAAGCAAAGTTCTACAAAAAAATCTGCTTGTTGCCTTGTGAGGCGTGGAAATTTAATCGTCGTCACCCCCTTAATCCGCTATTGTGAAAGCTATACTGTAAGCGAGGTTGGGTCAGGTTAGGTCATGTAAATTAATTATGGGGGCGACTTGAATCTATATTGATCTAACAATTGACATTGTTCTCATCTAGAATGTAATCCAGCAACCTTTCGAGGTCTATCGTTGCTAGACAACAAACTTTGTCCGCTGCACCGTAATAAACAAATAATGTACCGTCGATGGTGCAAGCCCCGGTGGGAAAAACCACGTTGTTTACGTCTCCATTCTTTTCATATGGCTCTAACGGCTCGAGAATAGGTCTTTTTGTCCTTCCGAGGACTTTGGAGGGATCCTTGAGATCAAGAAGCGCGGCGCCAGCCCTATAAACAGCCTGATTATCTTTTCCGTGGTATATCAACAGCCAACCATCTTTAGTTTTTACTGGAGGAGGTCCTGCTCCAATCTTTAATGCCTCCCATTCTTGCTCCGGTTTCATAAGTAGAGTATGTTTTTCGAAATGAGTAAGGGCATTACCCTCCCCAAGCCAAATACTGGGCCTATCTACTCCAAATTTTGAACCGATCCAACTGGCTGGCCTATGTAAAAACAAGTACTTATTTGTATTTCCTCCTTTTTCCTCTGCATTAGATGATTTTAGATTTGTTTTTTCTGGGAAGAGAACAACATCTTTATTGTCTGCTCCTTTACTTGTTATGATGCCCAGTCTTGTATAATTCTTAAAATCAGTAGTAGTTGCCAACGCAGTAGATGCTGTGGGGCCCTCGCTCACGTAATCCGAAAGTATCACATAGCTTAAAAATATCTGGCGATCTATCTCTACAAGCCGCGGATCTTCGATCCCGTATTTTTCATACTCCTCTTCGGGCGCCATAGCAACGTCTTTGGACCTATCAAACCAAATCCCGTCTGTGCTGGAAGCATATCCTATTCTTGAAATATACTTTTCATATTCGCCTATCGCTCTATAAAGCATGTGAATTCTATTATCATAGCACAGAATGGCACAGTTAAATGCGGCTTTGGATTCCCACCAATTAGATTTATCTGGAATGAGGATGGGATTATTCTTGTTTCTTTCTAAAAGAATTTTATTCATAGAGTCTCAAAGTTTGCAGAAAATGTTAGAATAATGTGTATTAAAACTACTGAATTGGTTAAGATAATAAGCCAGCATGACATTGATTGGTGATTCTCTCGAACATTGTGCCGATCCTTTGGACCACCTATCATGTGATTCAGCCTCGTGTTATGCTGCAAACCGGCCCTTCATATCCATTAGATTTCCAACCATTATACACAACTTATAAGACTATCTAAAGAAATTAACTAGGCAAAGTAAATAAAGTGACATGTATGATCATCGTCCCTTAATGAGAACACTATTTGCTTCCTTGGGGAATGATATTTCTAAA
>CAKOFP010000135.1 GCA_933226995.1 Candidatus Nitrosopolaris rasttigaisensis
ATCATTACAGGGCAATGAGCATAAGCTGTAACATCTGAAGCCGTGCTTCCAAGCAACAGCTTCTTAAATCCCGACCTTCCTCTTGTACCCATAACAATCAAATCAATACCTTCTCGTTCAGCATAGTCAACAATTGTTCCTGCTGTAGAATTGGGACTCACCATTATGTCTGTCTTTAATTGAACATTATTGGCATTGCTTTTTTGCTCTATGGTATCGAACCATTTTTGGGAATCTTGCTTGACCGTCTGAACCATCGAGTCTACAGAGGTTGGTGTTACAACTTCTGTAAGATTAGAAGCGTATTGATATGCTTCTTCTGATCGTATAACATGCAGGGCAATAAGTTGAGCATTATTTTGTTTGGCAATTAATACCGCATAGTCAGCTGCATCTATTGATAATTCTGATCCATCTATCGCGGCTAATACTTTTGAAATCTTTGCCTTTAAATTCGACAATTTATTGTAATTGTTTCTACAGTATGATATTATAAAAACCTATTATACTAGAATAGGCTTGGTCATGTCGCCAAACCTCTCAAAAAATGCATACGAAAATCTGTGATTAAGAAATAATAAATCTAGTCCATCTTTCATCATATTTTCTATTGCAACACTTACATCGTCTCGATTAGTTATTGGTAAATACGATAGCGAGTCGGTTATAAGCATCAATTTTGTACACTCATAATTATCCATAACATCATATAGAATAGACTCTAGATATCCAAAAAATTGGAGATCGTAGTTGTTGATCCTAGGCCTCACGATACCTACTAGAATATGATCAAACTCATCATTACCTAATTCTTCTGCTTTTTTATAAGCACATATAGCTGAAGAGAAACTACGAGATCCTTTATCAAATTCTTTGTCATACTCGATATTAGAATATTCGTTTAATCTGAAGAATTCTTCAGCACCTTTTAGTAAATGATGTTCAGTTAACCAACTATCATATGTTCTATTATTATTCATTCTTGCAAAATAGGTTCTTGCGTTTACCATCCGAGGATGAGACAATTCTCACAGTACGTGTGCCGTACTCTAATATGTTTTTCAATTATCCCCTATGAAATAACTTTGCCTGTTTATCAATTTTTCAATATTAGATGATAGTCTTCCGATGTCATTATTAATATTCACAAAACAACAACGAGTAGACAGAACTCGTTGACTCTGGTTTTGTATTGATGATCCTACAGATAACGTACAGTTTCATCTAAAAGCTTGAGCGTAATCTTTGACGAACTGCGAGAATGATATTGGTTTTCTACCAGTGAACTCTTCAACTACAGAAGTTATGTCTGACGCATAGCCTTTTCTAGTAATGTCAAAAAGTTCTATCAAAGAATTAGCAGACCAATCATCCATACCCATATCTTTCATCCCTTTGCGAGCATCTTCATCTGGTATGTTTACATACTTTATTCCCTTACCTAGTTCCCTAGAAAGTATTTCTGCTGTCTGTCCGTAAGAGAGTACTTCTGGACCTGTAATGTTATATGCCTTTCCTTTATGTTGATTGTCACTAATTAGTGCTTGTACTGCTACCGCTGCAATATCTCGGACATCAACGAAGCTAACTTTTCCATCTCCAGCTGGAGCATATAAGGCCCCTTGGGATTTTATCATGGGACTATAAAAATTGACAAAATTTTGCATAAAGAAATTCGGCCGCAAGAATGAAAATGGTATTCCAGATTCTTCTATAATTTTCTCTGCTTGTCGATGCAAACGACCGGGAGTAATTCCAGGCTCAGCATCTGCTCCCATAACAGATTGTTTTATGATATATTTTACACCTGACTTCTTTGCTGCATTTACCAAGTTAGATGTAAGATCTAGCATATCAGATTGGAACGGAGTCAATAAGAAGAGTTTATTAACATCCTTGAAAGATGTTGCAAGCGTTTCTGGTTTATTATAATCTAGTTCCACTATTTCCACACTCTTTAGGTCCTTAAAAGTGGGATTATTAGCTGAACGTGCCGCCGCTCTGATAATAATTTGTCCTTTAGTTGAGAGTTGCCTTACGACTTCACTGCCAACAGTTCCGGTTGCACCTGTTACCAAAATTGTACTTCCTTCGTTATTCATGAAGACATTACTGGACTGAACTCTTATTTAAATTCAGTATTAGGTTCTAAGTAATTTGGCGTGTCGTCATCCGACAAAAATTATGGTCAGAAAATTCAAAGCATTAAGGTTGCATCAAAGGAGGAACTGTTAGGACGTTTACAATAGACTAATCATATTCTTAAAATTGCGGCTCAACCAATCGTTTTATTAGACGGTTGTTAATATGTGTCATAGCGTTGAAGTCGTGGGCCCAGGTGCTGAAATATCATATGGTTGAAACATACACTATAACAACATATAGTACGGTTGTAGAGGAATAACTGTGGAGGTTATACTATGACCTACAATAAGCTAACACCTGAAGAAGAAAGAGTCATTGTAGATAAAGCAACAGAACCTCCTTTCTCTGGTGAGTATGACAATTTTTATGAAGATGGAACATTTATCTGTCGAAGATGTAGTGCGCCTCTCTTTTCATCGAAAAGCAAGTTTGATGCAGGA
>CAKOFP010000136.1 GCA_933226995.1 Candidatus Nitrosopolaris rasttigaisensis
ATTAGAGCGGATCTCGTCTTCGTCCGATTCGGTTTCGAAGTCTGTCTTATCATACTTGCGCTTCTTATCATCGTCGGAAAGAATTTCGAAAGCAGCATTGATTTTTTTGATCATACTCTCAGCATGAGAGGAATTGTTCCTGTCAGGATGGTACTTTCTTGCCAAACGTCTATACGCCTTCTTCAGCTCAGGATATGTGGCCTGCTCAGAAACACCTAGAATTGCATAATAGCCACTACTGTCCAACAACCTCAAAAGCGTAGAAGGATTACTTATCTCTTTAGAGATTAAAATGCCCTCGACTCTGTATTATCAGGATACTGACTTAGCATTATCTTAATAACTTGAAATTATTCTGTATGTGGCTTACTACCCACATGTAAAGGATCTTACTGTTTCTGTTTATTAACCAGACGAAACCGGTATCGGAAGGTTCTGCCGCCTGCAGTACTTGATTATATTTGAGATGTATTCGAACTACCATCAGATAAATTAATTTGGGCTCGAACGAGATCTCTGCGATTATTATTAGTTCCTTTTTCAGACAGGGGAAAAATTTTCTACTTCTTACAATTCAATACTCCCGGGCGAAGGCATGATACTACACTTTACCATTATTTGACACATGCTGGAACCGCGAAGATACCGAAGTTCATTTGACGGGAACAATCAGAAGGTAAGACTAATCGGACTGGCACACCTGTGGCACCTATGACCATATTCACGATATATGTCTTTGTTCACCTTTTTCCTCCGCGATTAATAGACTTCAGAATCTATTTTTTTGATCTCTTTGATTGTTTATCAAAAATGAATGGTCCGGTTGTCTAAATCAATGGTCATGCAGGATTACAATAAGTAACTGTGGAAATGTTTGAAATTATGTCGCTGGTCATCCTACCTATGAGAATTATTATAAACAAGATATCCAAGCTAAATCTAAATCTCGAACTATACTAGTATTTTTAATTAGTAGCACTTCAAATTCTGCACTGAATATAGTGGAGCATATTAGACTATAAACGAACACCAGCAGAATACCAATTTCCACGAGGTGCTTCTTCAATCACCACTATCACCTCTTTTTTCTGTACTTTCAATATTCTTATTACATCTTCAGTAATTGCTTCTGCCAGACGGTCCTTTTCTATCTGTGTCCTACCACCAAACATTGACACTGTAACTATTGGCATATTGATGAGATACTATGAAAAGCGATGAATAATACCTTTTCGTGTCCTCCCGAACGGGTTTGAAGTCGTCCGGGTCAAAATCGAGTAGACTCAAGTTAGCGGGAGTCACTCAACGCCATCGTGATATCTTTATCGCGTGGTCAACATCGCTCTTAAACTTGTAAAATGCCCTTGTCGCAATCAGTAGCATATCCTGTAAATCAAATAATCACATTCCACGCTGTGGAATTGCAAATCGGCTATCATCACAGATATATCCGAGCCAGTATTATGGAGAGCCTCGGTTTGTACCCTCTTAGACACTCTCTTTCTTCGGGTTCAGAGGTATGAAACTTGTCCAAATACATTTCAATTATCATGCGTTCATTGGCTTTATCTTTCGGAAGAAAAGCTTTTAGTATTACATCTTTTTATAGCAAAACATGAAACGTGTAGAAGCCATTGTCAGTAACGAGAAGGTTTTAGAATTAAATGAAGCGTTGAAAAAGGCAGGAGTGGGTGGTTGCACTATTTTCGAATCAAGGGGTCGGGGCAAAGGTGCAAAGCCGGTGGTAGAAAGTAGTAGGGGGACAGCAAGATACGTCTCTGAATTTTCAGTCAGAGCCAATGTACTTACGGTTGTTGAAGACTCTGAAGTCGAAAAAGTGGTTAACACCATACTAGCCACGGTGAGCACAGGTTCCGCTGGGGATGGCAAGATCTTCATATCACCTGTTACAGACGCAGTTGACATAGGATCAAAAAAACATGGAGAAGCTGCCGTTAGGTCTGCATGATAACTAGCTGATTAGGTTTTAAAGAATTTCTTTGTTTCTCCGAGCGCTAACATTCCAAGCGATGCGATTTCTAAAACGATAGGTAGATCGGAGACGACCTTACCTATGGCCAGGCAGCAACGATGAGGCAATGTCTTTACTATTGATCTGACGGTATCGTTATCAGCTAAGGATACTTTTGATATTTTGTCCAAGTCTACGTCATTCGTAAAGTTGAACAAAAATATGTTATCTGCTTGTCGGTAAATTCCGTCGCCTATGGCATCTGGCTGGTTCGTGATAAAAGTTGGATAAATTCCAAAATGTCTCATCCTAGTTATGATATCCTCCCAGTATGTTTCCCGAATATACAGATGGGCTTCTTCTGCAAACAGAAAGATCGGAGGAATTATTTCCTTCTCCAGCAAATCAACCAGCTTATTTAGGACCAACTCTACTACCATGCGTCTCACCAAGGGGATTATCTTGGCCATGCTTACCACGATTACCGCGCCTTTATTTTTATTTGAAAAAATATTTTCGAATTTAAGTCCATCTGCACAATTTTGTAAAAATAACCGAGACGCCTGCATTACGTGGAATCTTGAAACCAGCGCATCGCGCACTAGCTCGTTAATATTCCATGTATTGATCGCCTTTCCGAAAGCTTCGATTTCTAGGCTATCCCTGTTTTCAAGCCAATCCCAGATTCGGAAGAATTCTCGCATTGATGCAGCCGGAGTGTCGAGAGCATTCTTGAGTACATTGGAGATAGCCGACTTGCCACAATATGCGAGAGAGAAACTTAATCCCTTTCCCGATTGCAGTACCTTGACTTGATTTGCTAGCGAAGAGGGAGATCCATCATAGTTGGTTGCAATTCCGCCGTACTCATCATTCAAGTCAAATACAATCACAAAGGCGCCGTGCTGCACGAGTGTCTTTATAAGAATCTTTGAAAGATGTGATTTGCCAGATTCCTTTTTACCGGTAACAATATTTAGTTTGCCGTCAAGATCCTCAGCATATATTTCAAAATCTTCGTTATCTCCTCTGGTTCTGCCTAGTTTAATAGGAAAGATTCCAGTCCTTCCGAGAGACTCGTTCAATTCAGTGATGCTTAAGCGTCTTAGTTTGGAATATACCCTTGATGGGATCCACGTTACATCGCTTGATAGTTTGCCTGATGCATCTATAGTTCCGCGTATTTTAGTACGGAATAACCTCGCATCTCTGATTAGTCTTGATAGGTTTGCGATGTTGAGCGGGTCGTGTAAATTTTCCGCACTCGATGCAGTTATTACTTCATCCCTTACAATATCTTCAATCAACGACTGGGACGAAAGATACTCTTCATCATAAATCTGAGCTATCATTTTTCTGTTCAACTTTCCGTCTTCGATCAAGAGATAGTCACCCTTGCTGACAGCGTCACCTTTCATTGCTAGTACTACAAGTTCATTACTATTTTTTGTTAGGACTTTCATGCCGGAATAGACCCTAGCAAAGTTTGACGGATATCTTCTGACGGCAGCTCAGTCACATCATAGTTGCTCAAGAGGTGGCCTCTAAGACACGCGATCTCTGTATTACTAAATGTTGAGACATGATGTGCAAGCCTTAATGTTTCAGGATAGCCTCCGGCCATTGAATCATTGGTTAGCAATTTACCAACTGAGTTGTCTATATCGCCCTCGGGACAAACAATATCTGCACGCAGGATAGGACTATTGTTATTTCCAAGCTTTACAAGGAGGTTATTTCCTATTGTGCTTCTGCTTAGGCTCTGGATAATCATTTCAATATCCATATACGC
>CAKOFP010000137.1 GCA_933226995.1 Candidatus Nitrosopolaris rasttigaisensis
AAAGCTGTACATATGGTTACTATGGGGTCGCTTACTAGATTAGTATTATTCCAATACAGGCACATTTAGATAATAAAGTATTAAATTAATAAGCTATATTGCCATACATCACTGATGCTCCCCCTTCAAGGACAAGAAAATCAGCAGTCTGCATAGTAAGCGGCGGGCTTGATTCTATTTGTACGGCGGCCCATTTGAAAGAAGAAGGTTACACTATTTACATGCTTACTTTTGTGTATGGACAGCGCGCAAGGCATGAAGTTCAGGCGGCAAAACAGTTCGCAAGGATTTTGAACACTGATGATCATAGAATTATTGATATCGCGTTTATGAAGGAGATTTATGGAAGAACAAATGCCCTGACAGACGCTACACAAAATTTACCCGAACATTTTGATTATAGTATAGTTGTCCCCCTGAGGAATGCAGTATTTATTACAATTGCAAGTGCATGGGCCATGAGCATTGGTGCAGAACTCGTGGCATATGGTGCACATACCGGCGATGAACGATATCCAGATTGTCGTGCAGGTTTCATAAAGTCAATCACTAAGACGCTCAATCTAGCGGAAGCAGACGGGATAAGATTAGGAATCAGGCGAAAGATAACCGTTTGGTCTCCTGCAGTTAATGGTATAGATAAGTCAGATTTGTTGAGCAAAGGCTATAGGATTTTAGGTGATAAGATCTTCGATACTTGGAGCTGCTATTCTGACGGCGTGAAGGACAAAGGTAAAAATCGTATGCACTGTGGGAAATGCGAATCGTGTATAAATAGGAAGATAGCAATTAGCAAAGTATGCATCGAGGACAAAACAAGTTATGCTAATTAACGCTAACACACAGTTCTACTTAGGGAGATATTCACTAGTATAGAAGGCGATAAATGCGTTGTAAAAGATGTTATGTGATGGAGGACTTTGATCTAACATTCGTTGCTTCTTGTTTAACTTGCTCAGCCAAACTTGTTTTTAACTTATCAAGTTGGTGTCTGACATTTTCATTGTGCAAACTTAGCATTTGACAGGCCAGGATAGCTGCGTTTCTGGCACCGTTAACTGACACTGTTGCAACAGGAACTCCGATAGGCATCTGTAGTATAGAAAGAACAGAATCTAATCCATCAAGAAAAGATGACCTTAAAGGTACAGCAATAACAGGTAATGTTGTAAATGCAGCAATCATTCCTGGTAAATGTGCAGCACCGCTTGCTGTTGCTATAATAACTTCTATGCCTCTTTTTCTCGCACTCTTTGCGTATTCGATCATTTGTTCTGGGGATCTGTGAGCAGAAATCACCACTACCTCACAGCATACTCTGAACGTTCGGAGTGTCTTTACGGATTCATTCATAACTTCCAGATCCTTCTCATTGGGCATTGCTATTGAAACGAGTATCTTATTGTTCACATATGAATTCAGTCCATAACAAAATATAAACAATCAAAGTTTAGGCAATACTTTTGAGAAAAAGCAACCCAAGTACGAATATGGAGAATTATCCTCGAATCTCTGACGAAAAAAAACTAAAGTACGAAAAAGCTATAGCGTAACGAATAGTTATGGTACAATGTGAGTTCCAGCAGTACCGTCTAATGACTCGGAAAGTCTTTTCAAATTTCCAATTACAGCCTCTTTCCCGCCATTTTCTATAAATGTTAAAGAGGCCCGAACTTTTGGACCCATATCACCCTCTGCTAAATCTGCTATCTTAAGTTTATTGATTTCATTGAGTCTTATCTTTGAAACAAGCTGTTGGTTACTCTTACCATAATTATCGTACAGACCATCTACATCTGTTAAAAGAATTAACTTTGTTGCACCGATAAGTGTTGCTAATCTTTCACTTGCAAGGTCCTTATCTATTACTGCATCTATCCCAGTTGAAGCTCCATTCTTCTCTATGACTGGTATACCCCCACCACCACATGCGATGACTAGGAATCCAGCATCGACCATTGTACGAATTGCCTTCGATTCAATGATCTGAAGGGGCATCGGAGATGGCACTACTCGCCTGAATCCTTTACCCTCGTATTCCTTTATAATCCAATCAGGTTGTTCATGCATTATCGAGGCAACTTGATCTTTATTGAAAAATGGACCAATAGGCTTTGTTGGATTTTGAAAGGCGGGATCATTTTTATCAACCTTAACTCTAGTTATCAACGTAATAACTTCCTTCTCCAACCCTCTTGCATTCAATATATTTTTTAACGATTGTTGAATCATATAGCCTATCCAACCTTGGGTTTGCGCTCCACATGCATCAATCGGAAAAGGGGGTGCATACTTCTTGGCGATCTCGTTTTTCAAAAGAATATATCCTATTTGTGGTCCATTTCCATGAGTTACTACTACCTTGTAGTCTTGTTGGACTAAATCTGCTATTTTACTTGCAGCAGGTTGAAAATTTGCATGCTGTTCTTCAAAGCTTCCACTTTGTCCACCTCGCAGTAATGCATTTCCTCCCAATGCAACAACTAACGATTGGGGTGAGCTCAGAAAACATATTTGTCTGCTAGCTTATTTAAGCGTAGTTAATACCTTTCTTAAGGGTTTTCATATATCATAAAATTAAAACATTTCTATTTATGCATTGGATGTGTAAAGCCTGAAGATGAAAATATTGATGTGAGCTGCTATACTACTTCGCTGCCAACCGTTCCAGCTGCACCTGTCACTAGAATTGTTCTTTTTTCCATGCGTTAGTCCTCTCCAATCTAGCAGCTATACGAGAGTCTTCTTCTCTATCCAAAAACCCCTTCCGTAATACTTTCACTACGGCGAAGGCTCTTCGCGTGGCTTACGCAGTATAGTAAACGACGACCTAACTTTTAGAAATTTCTTATATAGCAGTGGTTTGACATTGTGTCGTTGGTAACTACGGCACCATCCTCACCGATTAAGCATACCGAGAAGACAGAAGTCTTAGACGGTGTTGAAAATACGACTAATACCATATTCCAATTCCTATTCAACGCAAGAAGCGGGATTAGTGCGTGTTCGCCTTATCCTACCCTACCTGTTATCATGGGGCCCGAATACGAGAGAGCTCTAGTTAACCTGAAAAATAGAGGTGTCAAAGTAAGACAGATTACCGAGATTACTAAGGAAAATGCTCGTTATTGCAAGGAGCAAGTAAAAAATATAGATGAGCTTCGTCATTTAGACGGAGTTAAAGCTAACTTCGCGGTAAGTGAAACTGAATATGTAGCTACAACGACTTTGAGGGACACACAACCAGTACCAGAAGTTATCTATAGCAACGTAAAGGACGTAGTAGAACAACAGCAATATCTTTTTGAAACCCTATGGAAAAAGTCAACTTCAGCGGAAGAGAAGATTAGGCAATTTGAAGAAGGTACAGCACCGGAATATTTTGAAGTCTTTACAGATCGGGATCGTGAGGTAGTAAGCCAGATTCTTCTCGAGTTAGCAAAATCTGTAAGGAAGGAGGCTCTAATCCTTCTTCCTAATGCCAGGGCAATGGTGAGGGTCGACCGCCTGGGATTTATTGGTTACATCATTGAGGCATCACAAAAGGGCGCAACCGTAAAGATAATCTGTCCTTTGTCTAACGAGAACTTAGAAATTCTCAAGAAAATCTCTGAGCAGGCACCAGCTGTCACAATTCTAAACGGAGATGATTGCTTATATGGTGTGTACATAATCGATAGTAAAAAGTTCTTAAGAGCAGAACTCAAAGATCCTAAAGCCGAAAAGTTTTCAGAAGCAATTGGCTTTACTGTCTATTCGAATAGCAAAGTTGGAGTTGATTCACTGAGATCTGTATTTGAACTGCTATGGAAAGAGCGTAAATTAAATGAAGAACTAAAAATTCACGATAAAATGCAAAAAGAATTTATCGGTATTGCAGCTCATGAATTAAGGAATCCTATACAACCGATACTTGGCCTAGCTGAGATTGTCAAGTCTAAAATAAAGGATGCTAAGCAATGTGAATTGCTGGATATTATTA
>CAKOFP010000138.1 GCA_933226995.1 Candidatus Nitrosopolaris rasttigaisensis
CTTTATGGGAGGGCTACAAAGTGCAAGGTAAAACAAAAAATTCCTCACAAAAATTAATTACGGAGGCCAGAGCCCTAGAACAAGCTGGCGTATTCAGCATAGTTCTTGAAATGGTAACAAGCGAAGTTGCTAGGATCATCTCACAAAACCTTTCTGTGGCGGTAATTGGAATAGGTTCTGGTTCTGGTTGCGACGGTCAAATCTTAGTATTACACGACATGCTCGGCATATATGAAGATATAAAGCCGAAATTCGTCAAACGGTATGCAGACTTATCTCACTCCATTTTTCAAGCCGTCTCACTTTATAGGTCCGATGTCAAAAGTGCGAAATTTCCCGATGAAGAGAACGTATTTCATATGAATTCTAATGAATACAGAGAATTGCAAAAAAATACTACAAAAAAATAGATGGGGTACTGATGCATCTAGCAAATAAAAGGGGAACACATCCATCTAAAGACATAGTAGCTACGCAAGGAAAAGAAATTTTGGGAAAAAAAATAGTACTTTGTATTACAGGCAGTGTTGCGGCGTACAAGGCGATCGACTTAGCACGTCTACTGATGCGGCACGGGGCAGATGTCTATGCTGTAATGTCCGAATCATCTACTTCGACGCTGATTAGAGCCGATATCATGAAATGGGCTACAGGAAATGAAGTTGTGACGAAATTAACTGGAAAATTAGAGCACATAGCGTTAGCTGATACGAATATGTCAGATCTCATACTTGTTTACCCATGCACTGCTAATACGATAGGTAAGATTGCGAATGGGATAGACGACACAACTGTTGCTTCTGTTTTGACTGTTGCTCTTGGTTCGAGAATCCCCATCATTGTTGCACCCGCTATGCATGAGTCGATGTATACAAACGACATAATCAGACAAAATGTCGATCGGTTAAAGGATATAGGCGTGAAATTTTTAGAACCTTTTGTTGAAGAGGGCAAAGCCAAGATAATGGAACCTGAATTGGTTTTGCAATCGGTTATTAGAGAACTTACCAGGACGCATACATCGTTCTCGTTGGAAGGCAAGAACATCCTAGTGACGGCTGGCAGCACGATCGAGCACATTGACCCTATTCGGGTTATCACGAATCTAAGCTCAGGTAAAATGGGAATTGCGATTGCAGAAGGAGCGCTGCTTGCAGGTGCAAAAGTTACGCTGGTATATGGTCATGGATCGGATGTCACACGCGTTCCAATGAAAATAAGAAATGTGATCAAAGTAAACACAAGCAGAGAAATGGAGATGACTATCTTGTCGGAATTATCTTCAAAGAGATATGATATTGTTATTTTCTGTGCTGCAATAACGGACTTTGCCCCTCAACAGACGTCGCCTAAAAAAATAGAGACTAAAAAAGGCAAATTCGTATTACCACTGTTACCTACGACAAAAATAGTAGATCGAGTTAAGCCTGTGAGCAGAAATAATAAACTATTTTTAGTCGCGTTCAAAGCGGAACACGATGTATCAGATTCGTATCTAATTAACAAGGCATTTCAGAAATTGCACGAGTGCGATGGAGACTTGGTAATCGCGAATGATTTAGGTAGGAAAGGTTGTGGAATCGGTTCTGACGAGAACGAGGTTTTCATAATAGATAGACAGAAGAAAGTTATTCATCTGCCGCTGCAAGATAAATATCAGGTAGCCAGAAAAATACTTGATACAATTGCAAATCTATGCCAAGTACAAAAAGATTCCAACAGATAATAATCTCTGCTTCATAATACAAGATGAAATTCGCGGCATTTTCAAGCCTTCTACTACAGATCAATCCTCTTAACTGAATTTCTGTTACCCATGAAAAACACTGTCGCATGTACTTCTGATTTATTTCTGTTCAAACCCCGTGCCCGTCTGAAGGCGTTTGATATTCGATCCGAATGTCTATCGAATATCAAGTTCGTAATCTCCATCGTGATATAGCATGTGAGAGTATGTGTACGTTTTGACCCTCAAAGGAATTTAATATTGCATCCATAATGAAAGTAGAAATGGTACAGTTTTTTCCTTCGACTACTACATGCCTCATTCAGGCCCATGTAGCATTCGGGTGCGTTAGTATCCAGATTGGATCTGAAGACTTGCTAGAAGCGTCAGCTGAATATAACAAAATGCAGACGTAAACCGTCTGCTTCAGCCGAGTACGAGAAGATCTTTCGTGAAAGCGTTCAAGTTCTTCGCCCGCCCATTATTTACAATCAGGCTGTCCTCTATCCTTACGCCAAACTTACCATTTAGATATATCCCGGGTTCAATAGTAATGGCCATGTTTCTCTTTAAAACCTGTTGGTTTGGAGTCCTCAACATAGGAGGCTCATGGACATCAAGACCTATTCCATGTCCCGTTGAGTGGATAAACTGATTTCCGTATCCCCCATGATTGATCAATGCTCTGCACTCTTTATCTACTCGCTCGCAAACGACGCCTTCCTCAGCGCAGTTAATCCCTAGTTGTTGAGACTGTTTGACTAGTTCATATACTCCTTTCATTTCAGATGTCGTTGTATCTAATGCAAAAGTTCTAGTCGCGTCTGCTATATACGAGGCATATCGGAGAGTCAAGTCTACTACGACCATGTCGCCATCGACGAATTTACGATCGGAAACCTGTGCATGGGGCAGGGCTCCATTTGGACCGCTCGCGATTATCAAAGGATTCAACGTTGATTTCATACATGCAGCATTGGCACCCAGCTGCATTGCTTCAAATATTATCTTAGCCTGCAAAGCACGCTCTGATAGCCCGATTTTGATTTCGTGCGTGCATATTTCATATAAATCATCGAGGACTTTGGCCGCCTTAGATATTGCATAGATTTCGTTCTCCTCCTTGATCATTCGTCCTTCAAGTAATGCATCTGCATTAACAATAAAGTGTTTTTTAGAGGCCTTCGTTTGGATTGCTTCAATGGTAGGGTAGTCCGCATAGTCTGCACATACCACTTTCCCTTTAACCGCATTGATAAACGTGTCAATCAATTGAAAGCCTCTCTCCGAGATAATCACTTCGCAGTCTTTGGAATCCTGTTGTGCTCTTGATGCCTCCAATTTAGGAACTA
>CAKOFP010000139.1 GCA_933226995.1 Candidatus Nitrosopolaris rasttigaisensis
GCTTTCATCTCTTTTTGAGCGGCCACTTCTAATATACGATGATACATGCCGTGTTTGCGGGCAATTCGCAATTTATGTTAATCATCTATCAAGAGGATGGATACGGATTGCCGGACACTATGATTCCTACGAGGCGAATGATGCTAAGAGCCTGATATTTCCAAATGATTATGACTCGACGAGCATGTTCTGGCTAATTAACACCAACGGTGCTTTCGGAGGTAGGGCAGGCCTGTTACCTGTGCTCGTGGAAATAATTAAGGGGACATTCCGAAAAACATGTGAGGTGGAGAACCCTAACCTGGCTTGTAGGGATATAGAAAAGAGATCCTGCTCATCGCCTCGGAGTACGTTTGCACGCATGATCTCTCTTTTTAAGAATAGTAAACAATATGGTTTCGGGAACCTTGACGGATCTACGTGAATATCCACACGTTCGACTTGAACAAGAATTGTATGACAGAAGACAAATATTCGACGAGCAGAATTACAAATTTTATCAAGACCGTGAAGTGGACTTACCGTGTCTATCCGGTAGACACAAAATTGGATATCGGCGTTAAAGTTAATACCAATCCCTCGTAAACTGTATTCCAATTGAAAGATTACGATCACATTATACTGTGGCTTGATTACTTTAACAAGACTCTCCCGAGACGTAAGGGGCGTAGGGTAAAAAGTGAGCGCGCAGTTTTTGATCCAACAGTTGCAGATTTGATTGACGCTGCAAAAGAGGCCGGTTACGAGCCATTGCCGCAAGAGACCGCTGAACAGGTGAGATACCCGAGAAGATCTTTCGTAAGATCGGGTTACATTGTACTGCCAAAATCGGCAGAACAAAAAAAATCGACTATTCTTGAGTGCGTAGGGGAAAAAATGCGGCAGAAGAGTAAACAGAAAACCAGGGAAAGATAGGCAAGTGAATATCAACACTTATTCGTAAGATAACCTAATTATGGCTGCTCAAACAGAGGGCAATCAAAGAGTGATGACTAAAGATCTTCAAGAGCGTCAAGAGGTTGGAGAGGTTATGCATTTAGCAAAAAGCAGTAGGCTCATTGTACGACTACTTGGTTCCTCGGGCAAGGAAACTCGACCTGGAGAGATATTAGTCGACCAAAAGGGTAGAGGTGTGGGCAAGGTTTTGGAGGTAATAGGCCCGGTGTCGGCACCATACGCGTCAGTAATACCTTTAACAGACAGGACCAATAAGGTTCTTGGAATAAAAGTATATCGTGGTAGACCGTTACGTTCTAAACGCCAACGATGAATCGCCTGGGGCTGCCGTCACATTACTTCCGTCTGCCCATTGGTCGGTGCGAAGAATCAAGTACAATCCGGTATTAGTAATTTTTATAATAGATGGCTGAACATTATCCGTTATGTTACGAATAAATACTGAAATTATAACTGGAATCGCTTTAATCTTCCTTGCAATCTTATTCATGTATGGTAGCCTATTTTTTAAGGCATGGGCACTTATACTTATTGTAGACTATGTTCTGATTGCTATAGGCGGAGGTTTTATCGCATTAGGAGTGTGGACGTTGCGTAATTATGAAAAAGAGAGAACTGAAAGGCCCAGCCATCACTAAATAATTGCTGACTAGGCAATAGATCAATTTTGTGTTGATGATATCTGGATGAACAACGGCCATTGAATAGCATCAGAAAGTGTTGAAGTTTATAAAACAGCGCACCTTAGTTACCACCCGATATGGGGCGTAGAAGAAGGACTAGGACAAAACCTCAACATATCCGACGCACAGTTGAAGGGTTAATCCAATGCGTTTCATTGGAATATGAGATAGCGACCTTTAAAATCTCTACATTTAGCTCACTGATTGGACCTGAATCATAGCCACGTTCAATTTCATTATCCGTTTGTTTAGATTAATTCGATCTTAACGATCACATTTTTGTATGTCATTCCATCCCTATTAATAGATGGTAGATAGAATCGACTACGTTGGCAAAGTTTACGTTTACAGCAGCGGTATGTCTGAAGATATCGTTAAGGCTAGCAAACAAAAATTGGAAGAATTCGGTGTTAATGAAAATGATATTGTCATCATTGGACTACCGGAAGGTGTGCCCCAAGGTTCAATTTTGGTGACCATCTGGCCACATTATCTATCTGTTGCGAGAGTAAAGCGAGTCAGGGAAGGTTCGATCTATGCACCTCAACTTTTCAATATCGACCTTTGATTTAGTCAGTTCAGAAAACATTAAAATTCTAATTAGTCCTCTTCTTGGAGCGGCAAATGACATTAACGTTCTTTTGTAAACGAGGTCGACATGGTGAATGTCCGGGAGAATGGCCAGTGGATGACAGAGGTAGGCATGATCATGACTGTTCTTTTGATATAAAAATGACAAAGTGCATCTGCAATTGCCACGCTATGAGAAGTTAACCTTTATTATTACTTAATGAAGCAATCATTAGGAATGGAACCAACGCGGAGGAATCTTCATATGGATCTTAGGATTTGTGCTTTTTGCGGTGCCACAATAGAAGAGAATATGAGCATCTGCAACAAGTGTAGAAGTAGATATAATCTCAGCGCCTATGAGCATCAAAATGACGGATGTGGCTGTGATGAGTAATCGTCTCTAGTCCTCTAGGTACTTAGGCTGCTATTCTACCTCGTGCAGAAACTAGGAGTTGACATATATAGATGGCTAGAGCACGAGTGGGTTAATGCTTGATGCTCAGGGGTCAGAAAGTGGTGATACAATCACCTTTTCGGATTGAAAATCATTCAGCCACCGCGTCATCATATCCCCCTATCCAGTCAATTCCTAAACTCTCCATTAAGTCTTTGGCCCTTTTACGTGTATTAGAATCGATCTTAACAATGACAATTCCTTTTAACGGCTGTCCGTACAGAACGATTGAGCCATAGGGAACCAGTAGAAAAATCGGCAAGGCTAGAAGGTCCTCCTCACCCTCAACAATAACTCTCACCGGATTAGTACTACTCGCTTTTACTGCATTTCGTAACACCTGAACTGCTCCTCTTGAAATAGTCCCGGCAGGATTCGAACATCTGAGTTGCAATACCTGATTTTGTAAAAGCGAGTCACCCCCAGCTGTTCTGCGTTGTACTCGTCTCTCTCTGCCATCTACAACGCATATGCTAGGAACGATTCCATACAAAGTCACACGGTCGGTCGTAGCGTCACCAACCGAAACAATCAACTTCGCATGTTCTACCGAACTGTATAACTTCACCTTGTTGACACTCTTGTTCTCAAGAAGTAGGCCGAATGGTTCTTTTAGAATACGAAGTTTTTCAGGACTGAGGAACATTATGGGGTTCCGTTTGACTTGCAGTATCGTTACGAGGGCGTCCCTCCGCCTCAGCCTCTTCCAAAGCCTTCAACTCAGCTGCAATAACACTAATTCTCCCCGCTACCGTTTTGGCAACATTGGTAAACGCATTAGCCTGAATCGAACTAGGTTCTGACAGAATTATTGGTTTGCCTGTATCGCTTCCCTCCATAATCTGTGTGTGAAGTGGTATTTCCCCCACGAAAGGGACGTTGAATTTCTCGCTGACCCTCTGACCGCCTCCTTTGCCAAAGATATGGATCCGTTCCTGGCAGTGAGGGCATTCGAGGTGGCTCATGTTCTCAATCACTCCTATGATAGGAACGTTTAGTTTGTTAAACATACCAATCGCCTTCACCGCAACATTCATGGCAACTTCCTGGGGAGTAGTTACGATAAGTATCCCTGTGATTGGTATTGTCTGTGCCATCGTCAGAGGCGCGTCACCAGTGCCTGGTGGCAAGTCTATTATCAAATAGTCGAGATCACCCCAGTTAACGTCAGTCAAGAATTGCTTGACAATGCCGGAAACTATTGGGCCCCTGTATATTCCGGCCTGCTGAGACTGCTCATAGAAAAATCCCATTGATATTACCTTGACTCCATCCGAAATAATCGGCTGAATCTTATTATTGGTAACTTCA
Source organism: Candidatus Nitrosopolaris rasttigaisensis (assembly GCA_933226995.1). Classification (GTDB taxonomy): domain Archaea; phylum Thermoproteota; class Nitrososphaeria; order Nitrososphaerales; family Nitrososphaeraceae; genus Nitrosopolaris; species Nitrosopolaris rasttigaisensis. The sequence continues at coordinate 3,979 of CAKOFP010000139.1, forward strand.
GGAGTTTGCTTAAGACCAAGCATCAGCGGCACGCTAGGGCCATAAACATCAGCATCCAGTAATCCCACTTTTGCGCCGGTCTTTGCTAGTGTTAGCGCCAGGTTTACGGAGACGGTAGTCTTTCCGACGCCTCCCTTACCACTTGCGACCGCTATTATATTTTTAACACCGGGCAGTATCTCATCCATAGAGATGGCGCGCCCCTCCATGACTCGTGCCGTAACTCTCAGGTTTAGATCTGTCACGCCTATACTCGCAATAGCGTTCCTAACATCCTGCTCTATTTCGCTATTAAAGGGACAAGCGGGAGTGGTGAGCTGAAGAGTAAACGCCACTTTTCCATCATTAATCGCTAGATCTTTAATCATCCCCATCGATACAATATCTTTATGCAATTCTGGATCTACAACTTTCTTCAATGAAGACAGTACTTGATCTACCGTAACCATGCTGGATGATGCAAATTCGGTGATACTGTATTTAAATGATACATCCAAGGCTCATCCGAGACACTTAATGACAGAAATTGATTTTCTTGGCAACGATCTCAGATCACACTCAAAAGAGTTGATTTCTTGGAAAAATATGTGCAAATTCTAAGCAATGCTGTAGTATTTCTTGGCGAGAAAATTAGAGATCGAGCCTATTCAAACGCAACTAAACCAAATGAAAGAGGAACAAGCACAATTACCATAGATAAAGGACGTTTACTGCAATTGAATAATGAGATGTTAGATTCATTTCGAACTCAGATGGACTGACTATTTTGACTTCTCTGACAGGCTTAAAATAAGAATGCCCATTTCAGGTCTTGAACTGCTAGTGGCCCTATCTAGAATTGCAAGCACGTGTTGGACAAATCCTCCCCAATTGATTCCCAACAACGGAATCAAACACCTGATGGTTCATCAGACAAAAATTTTGCAATCTCGCTTTCCCTTAAACTCAAAAAAGTTAAATCATCTTCGAATTTTAAAACGTACTCATAATGACTATCAAGGTAAGAGTGGCTTTGATTGGAGTAGGCAACGCCAGCAGCATATTTGTTCAGGGTCTCGATTATTACGCAAAGCACAACAACACTAGCGGTTTATGGCACAAAAAAATTGGCGGACTCAAACCATCAGACGTAAAGGTTGTGGCAGCATTCGATATCGATCCCACCAAAGTTGGTCAGGATCTTAACGATGTAGTTAACAGACGACCCAAAAAATATCATAGTGTCAGAGGCTCGAGCATTAACGTACAGGCAGGGATGCTGTCGGATGAGCTTCCTTTTCCTTTTAGGTCGGAAGATACGATAACTTCCTCGCCTAAAGAATTTGGCGAAATGTTGGAGACGTCAGAGACAAACGTCGTTGTAAATCTGATTTCTTCGGGGTTAGATAGAACGGCAACGGATTATGCAGTCGCTTCCCTTGACGCAGGCTTACCTTTCATCAACGCAACTCCGACAAAAATTGCAGGTAATAAAGCTTTTTCAAAAAAATTTGGGGAAAAGAAAATTCCGTTGGTGGGAGACGATCTGCTAAGCCAGCTGGGAGGAACTGCACTGCATAAGGGAATCATAGACTTTCTAGCGGAACGAGGTGCATTGGTGAGAAAAAGTTACCAGCTTGATGTGGGTGGCAATACGGACACTCAAAACACGATGGTTGACAGAACAAAAATGGCCAAGCGGAAGATCAAAACTAAGAGTATATCCATTGAGGCGCCGTACTATTTTGAATCTGTGGCAGGCACTACGGAATATGCTGATTTTCTCCGAGATTCGAGAAACAGCTACTATTGGGTATACAGTGAAGGCTTTCTGGGCAGTAATATTGTTATCGATATGATGTTGCGGACAAGTGATGGAGCAAATGCCGGAAATGTTGTATTGGACGTGGTAAGAGCCGTACATTCGCACCACAATTGCAAGGTCAGAAACGGCAGTGAGCTAATTTGTGGATACGGATTCAAAGACCCACCCGTGAAGTACAAAATTCGAGACGCTTACAGAAATTTCATTGAAGCCTTTACATAATTTGCTATCAGGCCCAGTGTTGCTATATTTTGTTTAAGAGAGTTAGACAAATACCGGGTTGGTCTTCAGAATATTCCCAGCCTAACGGGGTCGAAATTGTATATCCATATTTTTTATAACAATTGCCTCCTCCCAGATGTAAATGTAAGAAAACGTACATCATAGCAGGCTAGATCTTGATTGTACAGCAGCAAACGGTCTCTATTCCTGCCAATACAAGTCGAAAATGTATTAATTACCTTCCAAGAAACATTGGTCCATGGCAAAGATCTTCGCAGACGTGACCGAGACAGAAATAACTAGGACAATATCAATGATGTTTAATGAAACGATCAATGAATATGCAAATTGTGATGTAATAGTCATCGGGGCTGGACCTGCCGGTTTGACGGCGAGCAGAGAGCTCGGAAGGATGGGTGCTCGAACGCTAGTCATTGAGCAAAATAACTACTTAGGTGGTGGATATTGGGTCGGTGGATATATGATGAACCCAGTAACGGTTAGGGCTCCGGCACAAAAGGTATGGGATGAACTGGGAGTTCCATATCGCAGAATCCATGACGGACTATATGCTACTTGGGGGCCGCATGCGTGTTCAAAGCTAGTAGCTGCTGCTTGTGATGCTGGGGTGCGATTCCTGCAGTTAACAAAGTTCGACGACCTTGTGATGAAGAATAAGCGGGTGTGCGGTGTGGTTGTTAACTGGATGCCGGTCTCTGCTCTACCCAGGAATATTACTTGTGTTGATCCGATAGGCCTCGAATGCAAGATTGTTATCGACGCATCGGGTCATGATTCGGTCGCTGTCAAGCGCTTGATGGACCGTGGATATGTAAAGTGGAAGGGAATGGATCCGATGTGGGTTGAAGGAAGCGAGGACGCAGTGGTAAATTACACGGACGAAGTTTTTCCTGGCTTAATCGCCAGCGGAATGTCGGTCACAGAGACACATGGCCTACCACGCATGGGTCCGACATTCGGGTCGATGCTATTGTCAGGTAAAAGAGCAGCAGAAATTGCCATGGGCAAGCTAAAAGAAATGCCAGATTCACCTAAGCTAAAGGTAAAGTAGGATGGTACGATAGACGAGGCCATCGGCAACTGTAGCTGCAAGTCACTTGATGTTTCGATATATCCATATCTATCGCGAACCTTCGACGACCACACTGGACCTTTCTGAGGTATCGCACGAGTTAGCCAACTTTTTCCCAACTTGTGAGATTGATCTGAGACCTCCTTTCCTGCAAAGAAGCTGCGAAATCGGGCAGCCTTTGGATATGATTGCAGAAGCGTTGGCCTCAGTAAGGATATCGGAAATAAAATCCCCTTATTGCGATCAAGAGAAACGAAGAAAGAAGTCAACTATTGAGGAGATAATGTATGAAAAAAATCTCATTCTAAATGCGTCGCTAAGGCCCGCCCCCTTCGTACTTTACGATGGCTTTATGTTACAAAGACTCTATGGAGCTTCAATGCCTTCTCAAGAGATTTCTACGGAGCATGCTCACGTCGTATTTGATCCACGCCTGACGTGTACATTTAGCGAGGAAGATTGGCGATATCATGCTCGTGCCGTCATTTGTGGAACACCTTCTATAATCTCATCTACAGGAATAGTCGAAGCTCCCGCTAAGAACAAGGAATTCTATCTGCCGGCGATTCCGTTTGAGGAGATGCAATCAAATAAAGAAAGTTCGGCTGGACGTGAGACTACAAGTGAATTTGTCGGCTATAACGATTCAAGAATAAATTCAATCGCAATCGGGTATATTCTTCAAGCGCTATTTTTCTTTATTACTGACGGATATCCATTTTGCCACTACAAAAATTGTAGACTGTATAATGCACATTGGCAGAGTGACTTGTTGCGCACTCAGATAAAGATTAAAAAATTATGCAAAAGACATCGCGATATGCTATTACATTATCAAAGTCTCTTGTCAAGTTAAGATGGTGACTCGATTATAAGACAGAAAAACCTTGCTCGTGGATAAAAATTGACCTTTAATACTGCTTGACTGAAAAAATTAGATTAAAAATATTTGAGCATTAGTACAGGAAAGCCGCAATTCCGAACAAACTATTAAAGGGTATTCATATTTTTACTCTGTACTAACATATGTCCAAGACGGATGGTAGAGATGAATCCGTTAATTCTGGCAAAGTAAGCCTTTATGACGTAATAATTGTCGGGTCGGGCCCTGCAGGGTATACGGCCGGAATTTACACTTCGCGTGCTAGACTAAAGACCCTTCTCGTAACTGGTACTTTGCCTGGCGGCCAGCTGATGACTACTAGCGAGGTAGAAAACTATCCAGGTTTCCCAAACGGAATATTTGGACCAGAGCTTATGATGAACATGCGGCAACAGGCAGAGAGATTTGGAACCATTGCAGTCGACGACGAGGTTATTCAAGTTGACTTCAAGCAGAGGCCTTTCAAGATTACCACCAGTAGTGAGATATTTGAATCTGAAGCAGTCTTAATATGTACCGGAGCGTCTCCTCGTAAGCTAGGAATTAAGGGAGAACAGATGTTTGCAGGCAGAGGAGTATCCTATTGTGCGACATGCGACGGTCCTTTCTTCAAAGGTGAGGACATAGTGGTAGTAGGGGGAGGAGACACGGCCTTAGAGGAAGCTACTTTCCTTTCAAAATTTGGAAAATCCATTAAGATAGTCCATCGGCGTGATTCGTTACGGGCAAGCAAAATTCTTCAAGACAAGGCATTTGAAAACCCAAAAATCGAATTTCTATGGAATAGTGTAGTATCTGATATCATAGGTGATAAAAAAATTGCATCAATAGTTGTCAGAGACGTACACAACGGGAAGGAACAGAAAATTCAAGCGGGTGGATTGTTCGTTGCGATAGGCCACGATCCAAACACAGGCATATTTACAGGACAATTAGAATTGGATGATAAAGGCTATATTGTTCTGAAAAATAATTCGCTCACGAGTGTAGAAGGAGTTTTTGCAGCTGGTGATGTCCACGATTACAGATACAGACAGGCAATTACTGCTGGCGGGTTTGGTTGTATGGCCGCTTTGGATGTGGAAAAGTGGTTGACGGAGAGAAAACACAGCGAAAATAAAGCCCTTAGTAGTAGCTTTTACACAAGGGCGTAGGCAGGCTTTGAAAGATTCTTGGCATTCTTGAGGATATTGTAGTATTCAGTGTCGGTGAAAACGCCTTGTTGGTCGTATAAACTCTTGAATTTTGTACCATCGTCTGCAAAAATACCCACAAGATTGCCGCTCTCCAATTTTTCAGCAGTCTTCAGCATTGAAGCCATGACAGAGCCTGACGACGGACCCACTAGCAATCTCTCTTTTATGGCAAGCGCTCTTACTAATCCAAACGACTCTTCATTTGTAGCGGTAAACCATTCATCGACAATCTTCTGCCGTCGTAGGAACAAGTCTGGCATTGAAGATTCTTCAAAATTTCTCAATCCTTGCAGTAAGTGGTTCTTTTGAGCTTGGATTGCGATAATTTTAATATTTTTGTTCCTCTCCTTTAGGAATGTTGCGGTACCTGTTATGGTGCCACCTGTGCCACAACCGGTAAGGAAATGCGTCACATCGCCGCTGGTTTGTTTCCATATTTCTGGCCCGGTGCTTTCATAATGGGCCAAAAAGTTCGCATCATTTTCGTATTGATTTGGCATATAATAGATATCGGGCCTTGGTTTCGAAATCGCTTTTGCAAGTGAAATACTTTGATCCGTGACAGCGCCCACCTTTGGGCAGAGATCATCTGATGTCTCATGTAGAGTAGCTCCCAATCTCCTTAAAATTTTCTTTGTCTCATCGCTTACCTTGTCTGGTATAACAATTTCAACTTTATATCCCAATGCCTGGGAAATGCCCGTTATAGCGATACCTGTATTGCCAGACGTAGGTTCGATTATAACGCTTTTGTCTTTCTTTAGCAGTTCTTTCCTCTCGGCCTCCTTTATCATCCAGTATGCTGCTCTGTCTTTGACCGAGCCAAAAGGGTTGTACCATTCTAGCTTCGCAAAAAGCTTTACGCTGCTTGTGGAAAACGAATTCAGCTCTACGAGCGGAGTGTTGCCTATTTGACCTACGATATCTGGCCGAGCAACAGTGGTCATATTCATTTAGCCTTTTTGATTAGGAATTCAAGATCTTTGTTATCCTTGTTAACTGAGAGAAGCTCATGTCCATTTCTTTTTGCCCACAGTGATACGTCTTCTTCAGATTCCGGGTCGTCAGCAACTATCTTTATCATGTCGCCTATGGCAAGCTTTTCCATCTCGATTTTTGTACGAAATACCGGCTCAGGACAGTAAAGGCCTCTAACGTCGATGGTTTTGGTCGGAGATTTGGTGTTACTGGTACTCATATGGATAAACAACTTTATCGTGTAGGCGATATATTAACTGTTTAGGAGTAATGTAACTTTAGATCACATTAGCAATATCTTCTCGTCACCTAAAGAGGTCTTTCTCTTTAGATCGGAGTAGCTGCGATAAAGAAGAGTTTTCAACCATTTGATAAAGGTACCCTCTTATTATTACAACAGGAATGCGTTCGCTTTTACCCATTTGTAGTTCTGCAGCAGAAGCAATCTCATCGACGACTGCAATTTCAGTTACTTTCAACTTCTTTCCGTACATATCCATCGTTCCTATGTAGCTCTTTATTGGTTGGATTCCGGCAATACCTATAGCGATATTGATTTGTCCTTCCCTAAATGGCCTTCCGAAAGTGTCAGTTATAACTACGGCTACGTCAATACCTGTTTTTCTTTTAAATGAATGCCTTAGCTCACGGGCAGATAAATCTGCATCCTCAGGCAGTAATGTTGCGTAATGATTACTATTTTCCACGTTGCTTTGGTCTACCCCTGCGTTTGCACAAATTAGCCCGCGCTTTGTTTCCACAATTATGATCCCTCGAGCCAATCTCAAAATATCTACGGACTCGTTCAAAATTAGTTCGATTAACCGTGGATCCTTGTCGTTTTGTTTTGCAATTTGTAGTGACTTCTCTGAAGGGTTGACGAGTTTTAAATCAATTAACCTTCCTTCAGCCTTAGAGATTACTTTCTGTGCAACAACCACAATGTCACCCTTTGAGAGAAATTCATTGGCATTGCTCATCGATTCTAGAATTATTAGGTCCAGCTTGTCGCCAGCCTTTATATCAGGAACTACAGGAATAGGTATGATTTCGATCCTAGATTTCAATATATGGCGTACTAATAGAATATAAGATATAATTACTCCTGATGGATATTTGCCAGTACGGCTTTGCCAAACTTTTTCTCAAGTAGATTCAGTAATAGCGATAAATCGCGTATCTCTATGACCGCATCGGCTTTTTCCTTAACTTTATCTACTGGACAGAATCCTACTGTGAATCCTGCGATGGCTAATAATTTCAGATCATTGGCTCCGTCAATTACTGCTACTATGTCTTCGCGTCTTATTCCCCATTCATTTATAATCCGGGTGACTGCTGCTGCTTTGTCTGAGGTAACCGTAATGTTCACATCAAAAAGTTTTCCATTTCTGAATATTAATTCATTGGAGAATATTTTGTCAAGTCCAAGTTCGCCTTTCAATCTATCTGTTATAAGAGTAAAGCCGCCAGAAACGGCGATCATTTTCCAACCTGCTCTTTTCAAGGCAGAACAAAGTTCGACAGCACCGGGCATAATCTGAAGATTCTCGCCGATTCTTTGGGCGTTCTCCAAACTTATGTCGCGAAGAGCTGCGACTCGTCGGCTAAGCCCTTCCTCCCAATTTATCTCTCCCCTGATACCTTGTTTGGTTATATCCCAGATTTCCTTCTCTTTTTCTGGTCCCATCAACTGTGCGAGCACGGGAAGGTACTCGGCGTTGAGGAGGACGCCTTCTACGTCAAAGATAATCAGCATAACAAAGCGCCCTCTTATCAAGTCGAAGGTCCCCAAACAATATATTAAGTTTGTCGAAATTTCTGTAATGCAAATTCTTTATGAGAAAAGTCTGTTACGCATTGCGAGAAATGTAAATTCGACGAGTTTTATGTACCAAAATCGTTGGGAAAAGGGTCTTATAGCTGTTTTGTGTTGTTGTTTAATAAATGAGTGACAGCACAGGTGTAAAGTACCTGGTTCCTGTTAAACAGGTCGACAAACCGATAAAATTGACCGACGAAGCAAAGGTGGAGCTACGGAGCATCGGAATGATGGATGAGAAAGGCAAATTAAAGTTGAAAGGCGTGAGTGCCAAGATGCTGAAACGGATGAAACTAGAGTCAGTAGATTGTCCTGTTTTGAAAGCTGAGGTAGGGTTTGTCCAATGTTATGTTTGCAAGAATTTTCATAGCAGGGTAACAGGCCAGGTTTATTGTAAAGGGGAGCCACTTTGAATTTGGGCTCTCGCAAAACTTCATAAATCTAATCAGTCTGTTTTTCCCCGTTGGCTTCGGAAATGCACGTTGGCATCAGCGTAAAAAAAAATGAGAATCTTAGTGATTGGTATACTCAGGTAATCTGGAAGGCAGGGTTGGCAGACTATGCTCCTGTTAAAGGTTTCATAGTATTAAAGCCATATGGATATGCTATATGGGAGTTGATTAAGGACATCTTAGATCGTAAATTAAAAGAGACCGGGCATCAAAACGGTTTTTTGCCTGTATTGATACCCGAAGCTCTCCTAGCTAAAGAACAAGATCACTTTACCGGATTTACACCGGAGGTATTTTGGGTTACAAGAGCTGGTAATAATGAGCTATCTGAAAAACTTGCCCTACGACCAACGTCCGAGACAATCGCGTACTCCTCCTTCTCTAGATGGATTGCTAGCTATAGAGATCTCCCAATCAAAATGAACTTTTGGAATACTGCATTACGTGCAGAAATAAAAGCGACAAAGCCCTTTATTAGAAATTCGGAATTTCTCTGGCAGGAAGGACATACCGTACACGCTGATGAAGAAGAAGCGAAGCAGGAAGTGATGCTGATTTTAGAGATTTATCAGCGATTGATCGAAGACCATTTGGCTATTGCTACAATAGCAGGACTAAAAAGCGAGAAGGAAAAATTTGTTGGTGCAGAGTATACTACTACTCTGGAGGGAATGATGCCTGATGGCAAGGCGTTACAAATGGCTACTTCTCACCATCTGGGACAGAACTTTTCGAAGCCTTTCGAAATAAAGTACCTCGGCCAAGACAACGACCAGCACTATGCTTGGCAA
>CAKOFP010000140.1 GCA_933226995.1 Candidatus Nitrosopolaris rasttigaisensis
GTGTTATAGCTATTGCTGTTGTCATTGCAATTAAGAGACCGGCAGCCAGTAAAGCTGTCAAAGCTTTCAATATTTGATTCCTAATTTCAACTCACATTGTTATTAACATATAAACTTTTGTTATTAACAAACATATCAATACATTTAAGTCTTTTATTAATACCAACAGCTAGTCTACAAATTAAATAATAATTAATCAGTAAGGGTGTCTTCAGGGATCTTTGTCTCGAAATACTGGACTAACAATAACATAGGGCACAATCAGTCGTATTAGCTAGATTAGTACATGTTTTCAAAAACTAAAAGAGGATATCTATTCTTTACACACGTTGAGCTATCAACACCGTAGCCCCAATACCAATATCCAGTAATTCAAGTCGAACCCACTATCTCTGCCAAAACATTTGGATGGTTTCAGCACAAAGCTGCGATCTGGGAATAGATCGTGGACTAGGTTGGAAGCTATGTTTTTTTATATTATTCATCGGATGACCTAGAGTATTTGTACTGGTTGGGGGTGAAACCTGTCGTTGCCACCCAAGAATATTTTTGAGACACGTCGTTATTGAACCTGATAGGCCTAGATATTATGATCACGAGAGTGCCTAGAGATAATGACACTCGAAAAAACGCCTAATATTAGCTTGATATATCATCAAATATGGTGATGTCTATCATGGTTCATTATTGTTATTAGGGCGGCATTCTTTGCAGCAAGCTCTGCTCTTCTTCTATCTTCATTGTCACTTCCTATTATTATGACGTCGTCTTGTTCCGGTTTCAATTTATCTAATAATATTCTGTAAATGCCGGGTTCATTTTTGAGGGAATCATGATTTGTCATATTAGGCATCATAAATTTACCACCTTTAAACAACAGTGTGGTAGCTCCCAAAGCTCCTATTCTTATAGCACCGTCCCTCTGTTCTATTCCCAGCTTTACAGCAAAGCTAAATCCTTTTACCAAAACTGCATAATTGAACTTACCCAATGCAACGGAGCATTTTGGAATAGAAGTCTCTGCAGGAATTAAGGACAGGATTTCTGAGGCAAGTTTCCTTCCTTTTTCGGTCATCGTAGTACCATAATTTGTAGACTCTATCAATCCCTGCATTTTTAGATGTTTTACTAATGTTTTGATAGAACCTTCGCCCAGCGATAATTCTTGACATAATAGGTTTCTACTCACATGTCCTTCCTTCTCTATGAGCTGTAATACTTTAATCACGTGGGTTGAATCAAAAGAGAGGATTCTACTCGGAGCATATCTAGATGCAATTTTTGTTAATGTTCTGACATATGTGTGCATACTTTACTTCACTAGTGTTCTTACGTACTTATTCACACTCTAGCATTTAATGTTTATTTAATAATTACTTATACAGAGCAGTGCGTTGGATAAACTATCCTATTGTTTAAATAATACGTAAGGATGAAAGAGGCAATTTGAAACTGATCAGTAGGACCATTGGACAATAATGGTAACGGACCTAAGGGCTTTTCTTGCCATTTCGATTCCTTCAATGTTTCTGTTCGGAATGCGGCATGCACTTGATGTTGATCATATTACTGCCATAGATAATCTTGTTAGGATGCACGATGCAAGAAAAAGTGCTCGATGGGTAGGTACTGGTTTCAGTGCAGGTCATATGATAGCAATATTAAGTGAAATGCTTCTAATAATTTACATAGTAGGCAGTACAACGAGCGGCAAATTAGACCAGCTTTCATTCTCTGGGGGTGTGACAGGCGCCATTGCTTTAGCGACGATTGGAGCAATTAATATCTATTCAATGAAGAGATGGGGAAAAACTGGTTCAGCTATTCTTGCTAGCAAGATAGTCATTAGGACTCATATTTTAAGACCGTTTGGTTCTGCCTTTGTGACGGGATTAGTCTTTGGTATAGGATTTGATACTGCTACCCAGATATCTGCACTAACGCTATCAGTGGTAGCCTCTGCAACGCTTGGAGTACAGGTAGCACTTATGCTTGCTGGATTTTTTGCTTTGGGTCTGATTCCAGTTGATACATTAGATAGCGTGGTTCTTCGCTCAGCATTTTCTAGAATGTTTAATACCAAAGGCTTCACGTATCTGTCATATGCATTGAGCGGAGTCGCCCTGACAATTGCAGCCTTCGAATCATATGCAGTAATAACTAATGTAAAAATAGTGCCACCCTTAACAGGTCCAGTTTTAGCAATAATAATTATTGCTGGCGCTTTTGGATATGGTTTTGCAACAAGGAAAAGAAGGGTAGTAGATCAATCCATTTCCCCAAGACAGCATAACCCTGATGAAGAGTTCAATTCCAATCGGTAACGTCTTGAGGAAACGAAAAATATCAAGCGCAACTTATATCTAAATAGGATATGTACTATTAATGAAATCGGCTGGAGATCCTGGGCTACCAGATGAAGGTGAAAAGCTAGCAAAGTTTCACAAACACCATTTTCTGAAAACTACGATATTGAGTTGCAGTCTCTACCATGGTAACTACTGTGGTGACAACACTATGACATTAAAAGATGCCAGAGCAGAAAATATATTATTCTTCGAGTTTATTCTTGCAATGATTTGATGAGTTCCTGCTTGCAGAAAATGGTCCGTTACCGAGAAACTGCCGGTAGGCGCTGATATATTTTTAAATATTGAAAGGTCTCTGTTAGGTGTTCCTTTATTTATACCAGCACCGACATTGGCAGTAAGATTATTTATCACTGTAACAGTAGCGTTTACATTCCTTAGGTGGCTACCCGTTTTCAAATCTTGCACATTGAAACTAAGTTGTGTAAGATTCCCTATTGCAGGATATTCTGGTGAAGGACTAAACAAGATCTTGACATTGTGTTCTTTGTCTATCCATTGTTGAGTTGCATTGCCAAAAACATATGGATTATAAGTTGAGCTAGTGTTAGTAGCAAGTTGATTTGCAATATTGCCCTTAACGTCAGACGGAGATTGTATTTCTCTTATGTTCAAGTCTTTAAAGTCCCAGATCATATTGTCCGATCTAAATGTGGCTATAGGGCCAGCGTTTGTTATTATATAATCTTTAGATCTTCCACAGTTGGCACTGTAAAATCGGTCATTTGGAGCATTCGCATACCACCCTCCATTATCTAAAACATCCGCAACTTTTTTCCAATGGTTAGTAGCATTATCATCGAGATAAGTCTGCAATCTCACTGCGCTATCGTTGTTTATATTAAACATGATTATCTTAAAACCAACCCATCTTCCAAGAAGTGAATGGGTGGCAGTAATATTACTCCTAAAGTCTGTGTATCCACCAGTATGCCATACCTCTTTTTGCCAGTACACACTTCCGTCAGCCCTTAAACCAGCATGATAAGCTATACCTTCACAAGGACTGCTGCTAATATGTAGACGACCTCTGGCATACCAATCTAAAGCAGCGTTGCTAGAGGTATCAGATACAACTTTAACATACCCTGTCATTTCTATATTCTTCCACCATTTGGTGCTATCTGATGCATTTACATTCATTCGCACAGAAAAGTCATATCTGCCGGTTTTCCGAACGCCGTATACTTGATACGAACCATCAGGTTGTTTTATTATTTGACCGTTTGATGAAGTGGCATTTTCTAAAGAAGAATTTGTTTTTTCGGTGCCACCGGAAAGAGCAAAATTTTTGTCAGTTAGTGGGGAACTCATATTGATAAACCATTCCTTGCCTCCATTTGATTTAGAGGGATAAATTTCTCTTATACCAAATTTATCTACAGTAACTTTATTGTTATTTTTGGATATTACTGGTGCTACTGCTGCTATCGCGGTGTTTGTTGGTGAAGCGGTATCGATTTCGTTGAGAATTGAAACAAGAACACTAGCTGCAAGGATTATTACTATCGATATCACAGAGAAGATAATGGATGTCATGTTATAGTTATGGAGATATATTACTAATTTCAAGATACTATATAAAAA
>CAKOFP010000141.1 GCA_933226995.1 Candidatus Nitrosopolaris rasttigaisensis
GCTTCTAGTACCTGTGCCAGCTGTTCTTCAATAGGTTTTCTTGTCATATCTACATTTGGAGGTTTTGGCATTATAGCAACAGATTTTCTTACAAATTATCAGATCCCATTGAGGATAGTATCAATAAGTATACTTCTGTGGGCATTATATTCTGTACATAATAAGATTGCAAAGCTGTGCATTTTTGATTCATTCACAAATAGTAAGCAACAGAAACAACCGCCAACACCGTAGCAAATGTAACAAACAGGGATCATCTAATAATATCATGAAAAATCATAGGATATATGCGGTCGTGGTGACGGTAACTTTTGTCATATTTTTAGCAGCACTGGCAACCTCTCTATCTCTTCTCCTTTCATCTTTGCAGCCACACCATGAGCCTTTCTATGCTTATGCTCAATCACAGAAAAATGTTGCTCTATCATTATCTAATCTAATAAAACATGGTGCGCCCTACCAAGGAAGTACCTCAGCTCCCGTCACTTTAATTGATTTTAGTGACCTACAATGTCATTTATGCGATAGATTTGTAACAGCGACAGAGCCACAAATAAATTCAACTTATGTCCACCCAGGTAAAGTGGCCTTTATTTTTTTACACTTGCCTAATCGTGGTTTTGATTCTTTTCCTGCAGCTTCGGCAGCTCAATGCACTAATGATCAAGGAAAGTTTTGGCAGTATCATAACTTATTGTATAACAATCAAGGACCTATTGATTCTGGATGGGCAAATAGAGATAATTTGAAAAAATTTGCATCTCAAATACCTGGCCTGGATATGCAGGAGTTCAATTCATGTTTTGATAGCCAAAAGCATAAGCCCGTTGTAGAAACCAATGTTGCATTGGCTCATTCTCTTGGATTTACACAGACACCCTCATTTATAATAGTTAAAAATGATGGCTCAAATCCTCAGAAAATAGAGGGACCGCAGCCGTTTCCAGAATTTAAGGTTTTGATAGATAGAGAGCTTGGCGGGCCATAAGAAGGAATGAGATATGGTGAGACAAACATCGACCGCTCATCATAGGCTTCAGCCAAACCCAATTTTTGAAGAAATTCCCCGATATTTCTATAGGTGCCACGGTCCCATAATCTTTGCCTTCATGTCCAATCTTTGATTGAGTGTTTACAGGTAAATTTTAGCTGTTAAAAGTCAGGGATAACCCGCTGAGGCGTACATTCTAAGGTGTATTGAAGACCAAGAACAAGAAATTCCAAAATGGGCGCATTTTATTCGTCCGTCTCACGGTACATCTTATGGGATTATTGCATTGATTAAGGCTATCAGAAAACGACGACAAAAAGAGGAACGCAGTAAGTATTGTCTTTGTGTATATAAATTAAGCCATCTCCTGACTTTTAATGATTAAGTTCTTTGATAAGAATTCTTCTGATGCATCTATGCCAAGGAAATAAATTGTAGGGGTACCAGAAGCGGTAGGAAGACTGCAGCTATCTTTTGCGGGGCACATTGAAGTAAAACAATAATACAATGATGATTCAGTAGAGTACATAGCAAGTCCAGATTAGACGGCCGCTTAGTTGTGTCCCCAGTCCCACGGAGATGGGCTAGTACCATACATACGGACTCATTCATGCACCAAGAAACGTCTCACTTATATGGTCGACTCATTCTTATCATCTTATGAAAACCATAAACTGTCGTGAAGCAGGATTTGACTGCGACTACGTCGTCAAAGGCGAAACAGAAGAAGAAGTAATGAAAAATGGGGGAGAGCATGCGATGAAAGTACATGGTATGAAAGAGGAAGATTTGACTCCAGAAATGACACAGAAAATACGAGGACTTATTCGCAGTTCTTAACTTTTCTTTGAACCTAACGAAATAATATGCAGGACCTTATATTACTTCAGATTATATTTGATTTGAAAAAATAGTATCCTCAATTTTGGCGTTTGAGCTGAATCACACTCGTTGTAAGGCCTTCGAAGCAATAGGCATGATTGATTATAGGAATTTCCCAAATTTGTTGTTATTGGTGACATTTGCAAATCCGCACAACTTTATATTCACGATATGAATGTATGACTTATGCTGTCTGGACTAGCATTCCTTTCTTCTCTTGCTGATGTCTCTAGTATAAGATTGATTGGGAAGATCATTATGGCTTTAGATGATCACAGCAGTAGAGGAGATCAATATTTTGACCCCCGGTTCAAGCGGGTCTTGTGGTATCTAATCGGTAGTACGAAAGGAGGGGCTAATAGGGCAAGAATTCTCGAATTAATTAATTCTTATCCCGCTAACCCTAACCAAATTTCATCTGAATTAAAATTGGCTTATAAAACTATTATTCATCATCTTTCCGTTTTGACAGAAAATGGATTGATTATCACTGACAATAAAGAATCTTATGGTGCAACGTACTATCTAACACCATTAATGGAAAAGAATTACAATTCGTTCATGGAGATACTGGCTAAAATTGGGAAAAAGTAAATTAAGCATCAACGACGGCGAAATCACATAGGCATGGTAGTATTGGATTTTATGCTAGCTGCTGCAGCAGCAGCTCTGCTCAATATAGGCTTGTTAGGTGGCGTTATCACCACATACATCCAGAATATGCGATTAATAAAGTCCTACTTTACCATAGGCCTTGTTCTGGTTGCTTCATTGTTTATAGTACAAAATATCGTCATTGTAATCTTTTGGTCTAAATTGTACATCGCAGGACCTTCGATAAAGAATATAGTTGATGCTTCGGCACCATATCTGTTCGCTATTAATATTGCACAATCTGCAGGTCTTGCGGTGCTGCTTTGGATCACAAGAAGATAATATTCTAATTTATTGATTTAACATTCAAAAGAGAAGTGGCCAGTTGA
>CAKOFP010000142.1 GCA_933226995.1 Candidatus Nitrosopolaris rasttigaisensis
GTTAATAATGTATTAGCAGAAGAGAGATTTCCTCTAGTGATAGGTGGAGATTGTCCATTACTGTTGGGATGTTTGGCCGCTGCCAGAGATATTCATAACCGTATTGCAATGCTATTTGTAGACGGGCACGAGGATGCTTATGCAACTTATCAGTCTCCCACTGGCGAAGCTGCAGACATGGAACTTGGATTTGCACTTGGTCTACAGATGACGGGTTTACCTCATGAGATAATTAGTCTTATCCCTATGATAAAATTGGATAACGTCGCACTTCTTGGTCCACGCGATAAGAAAATTCTGCAAGATATGGGTGTATCATCTTTATCGAAAGAAGTCGAATTCTATGATGACAATACATTACGTAATGAGAATGTTGAGAATCTGACGAGATCTGTGCTAAGTCGACTTCAGAGGGGTACAAACGGGTGGTGGTTGCATGTAGACTTGGATGTGCTATCCACAGACTCGTTGCCTGCTGTTGACTACCCACAACCGGGAGGGCTAAACTGGGAACAACTGGAGAAACTTACAGCCACCGCCCTTAGCACGGATCATAACGTAGGATGGAATGTCACAATATATAATCCAGATCTAGATCCTGATAGCAGATTTGCAAAACGTATCATTCAATATCTAGCTTCTGTTATCAGAGTTTTCGGATGAATGAATAGGATTCTAGGGTAACATGCCTAATCGTTGCTAGCAACAGATAACCTCCTCTGCTTTATTCGCATTGAAGGGCTGAATGAATGTATTTAGCCCCTCTCTAGAAAAATAAAAGAGACGATCTTAGACTACTTCAGTCCAGTAGAATTTTGAATTCCAGTAGTGGGATCTAATAGTAGGTTTCCGGCACGATGTCCGCCGTTACTAAAATCGAACATATTGCTGATCGGGCCAGCTTTGACATCAAACGATTGGTTTCCTATCCGTCCCAAACCCCAATTGTCTTCTATGAATCGAAGGATAGATGATTGATCGGTAACTGAATGATCAACAAAATTTACTTTAGCATACGGAGAAATAACTAACATAGGTAGACGGGCTCCGTAACCGCATCGATCCTGATAAGCACTCGGCGGTGCGTGACCACATAGAAGATTGGGCCCAAGGAGTCCATCATTCATGGGATCATTCGATTGACTTATTATCGGAGGCATCACATGATCATACCATCCCCCAGAATCATCGTACGCAATTATAATAGCAGTACTGTTCCATTCTGGTAATTTTTGTAAGCGATTGATAGTATCTACTAAAAATTTTTGTTCGTCTATTGGATCGGAGTATCCTGGATGGCCTGTCTGATACTGAGAAGCCTTTAAGAAGCTAACTGCAGGTAGATTGCCCGCATCTGCGGCATTCCAGAAATCAGATAAATCATATTGATGATTTGCGTCGTCTGTTTTTCCGACCATTGCAGATGAAGTTGGAGCCAAGTGATGTGGGTTTGTAGTTGATCGATAATACTGGAATGGTTCGTGATGTACTATATAGTCGGTAATGTTCTTGCCTGCTATGTTCACATGTGCGGTACCACAAATAGCCTTGTTGTTAGAAGTAGTACCTGATGGTTTGAAACCTCCTTGGAACCATCCCCAGCTGATACCTTTTCCATTCATTAAATCGCCTAGGTTCTTTCCTGTCATTGATATTTTCGTACCTACAGAACAATCGTCGTACACTGAAGGTATATCGCCTATTACAGTACCGTTAGCCACAGTACCTGATATGTTAGTAGGCATAGCGCCATGAGTTTGACCTGAGATGATATTCAGATGGCCTGGAAGGGAAGGATCAATATTGGAGCTATAAAAGTTGTCACTCATTGCAAAGTGTTGGGCATAATTCCAAAGTGCTGTAACCGTATTACCATCAAAGTAGCCCATTACCAGTTTAGGATCACAATTTTTCTGTGAGGATAATCCAGAGTTCTGAACGAATTTGTCCATAAGACCACCATCAAAAGATTTCTGAAGTGGTGTGTATTTATGAGCAGGATTACATGAGGTTACTATTACGGCTTGAGATCTATCCAAGCGGAATGGGTTTGCCAAATTTGTATTATTAGTCAACAGACCTGCAGCCAGACCATTGATTGGAGGTGTGTAAGGAGAATGTGAAAAGGCCGGTTCGCTAGGGGGATTTACAGCATTAGGATAAGTAGCAAAATAGTGGTCGAATGCAACGTTTTCTTGAAATATCACGATAAGATGTTTGATGGGTGTGACTGTTGAAATGGTAGTCGATGTAGTACTAGCTGCTGCTACCGACACTATAGGAGTAATCAATAAAACCAACGATGCTACCACTAAAAGGACATTTATTAATTTTTTCTTCAATTGATACAATCGCATTGTCTTGTAACTTATTAAATCTACTTATCCTTTTCCTTTTGAACCGACCATTACCTGAACTAAAAGAACCTCATTTATGATATTGCGAGTGCGAGTGGCGTCTAATATCCTTATTGACATTTGCGTGGTTAATATTTTTTGCAGCTTTTTTCTTTTGTAATGTCTAATTTCATAGCCTGTAATATGCAGTGAAATGCCAGCTGGAGAGGGAGGGATTTTAATGATGATAGGGGTCCCTATACTGTGATCGTGGTCATAAAAAAATACATAAGAATAATCCAACAAATACCGTAGCATAAGTTTGAGCTAGATTATATATTCCACAACAGTATTGTGATGTCTTCTGTAATCACGAGACACACTAAAGACTTTGCAGCAATTTTGCTTTGGATACATTGTTGTGCGGTCTTGCTTTCAGAACATGATCACAACATGGACATCCCATACTTTCACATTCCAAAAATATCTCGCATTCTACACTACGGCAACTACCCCTACAAACATACGTCCTAGCGTTCAAACTGATTTCAATCCAAATGTCACATCTCCAAGAATATCTAAAACCGCATTTGTTGATCCTCTTGCAGTAATCATAGGGGACTGCGAGATTGGAAAACTA
>CAKOFP010000143.1 GCA_933226995.1 Candidatus Nitrosopolaris rasttigaisensis
ATCTCAGTACTACCACCATCTTCCGTGCCATCATCAACACGAGAAATTGTATCAAATATCATTAGAAGAAAAAAATAAGACAAAACTACTTATCGGCAATAGAAGAGAATCAAGAGTTAGGGGTCAGCCCGTATAACATGGGACAACACAGGTGTAACATGTAAGAAGCTGAAGCTTTAATCGAAGATGCAATAACACATGTAAATTAAGTTAGCGTATAAAGCCCTAGATAAGTGTAACGCAACTAAATTCTAAACATTTTATAGTGCGAATATTATTTATTCTTTTTATATGTATCGCTCTCATGTGAAATATATGGTGACTTTCAAGCTTAGATCTGACAAGTTAGTATTCCCCGGTATCTTTATCATGACCCTTTTTGTATCAACTATCTGGTTTTCCTCTATCCAAGTCAACAGGATCCTTGCTTTGCCAGACCAGCAACAACTAAACTCCACACCCAAACCTCTCAGCGTAAAAATTACAGATCCTATTAAAGGCCAACAAATAGCGGTCGGTAAAAACCTGACTCTTTCAGGCATATCCAAGTACAACGTAACCGCCAACTGTCAGGTTTTCGTAATCGTAGACAGTATGAGACCGTATCAAAAGACAATACCAATAGGACAGGCCGGAGTGGATGATTATACTCAATGGAAGTACGCACTTGCTCAATCATATGCCGGTAGCATTAAAGAAGGAATCAATAAAATAACCGCAAAGTTACTTTGCAATGCAAATCCTACGACCCTTACAAAATTTTACAGCATTAATGTGACAGGCGTGAATGGAGCATCTCCGAACCAACAACACCTTGCAATTAGATCAAACAATACTGCTACACCATTTTTCCTGCCAGTATCTTCTTCTTTTTCTTCGGCTCCATTAAATGCACCTGCTGTCATACCTGTTTCAGTCAAC
Organism: Candidatus Nitrosopolaris rasttigaisensis; assembly: GCA_933226995.1. Taxonomy (GTDB): domain Archaea; phylum Thermoproteota; class Nitrososphaeria; order Nitrososphaerales; family Nitrososphaeraceae; genus Nitrosopolaris; species Nitrosopolaris rasttigaisensis. Next base: position 922 of record CAKOFP010000143.1, read on the forward strand.
AATGCTACACTACTTCCGCCAGCAGCTTCCTCCACCAGTAGTTCTGCTGGTTCTAGTGACAGCAGCAGCGGTAGCAATGGACATCATCATAGTACTAGCAGTGCCAACCATTCGACTAGTAGCGATCATCATAGTAGCTCTAGCAACAATAGTGGCAATAACGATAACAACCATCATGATAAGAACAGAGGAGGAGGAGGACAAGACAATTTTATTCGCAGCATAATTACCCATTTCAGGGGATTTTAAGGTCAGTTCAATAGGTCTCGAGGTCGAAAACGGGAAAGTTATAATAAGTATAATAACATTATTCAGTATGAGCATCTCAATATGAATATTTCCGAGACAGAGACGCCTGTTAGTGTTGTAGCAAAGACATGTGGTTATAAAGAGAACAACAAAAGGAAGGTGACGTATGCCTTTGTGGATTCTTATCATAGTCTTTGCCTAGATAAGAAAGATATCATGTATGCAGAGCTAGAAGCCTGTGAAAGACTGCTTAAATATGCGGTAGACGAAGGCGATAAAAAGACCATTCAATCAGAGATAGCAGAATTAAAGATGGCATTGGATCTTTTGACCTAGTGCGGCGTTTGTATACGTGCTATTCCAATCAAGGAATCATTAGAAAACATATTCAAATCCTGCCAAAAGCTCGTATGCGTCGTCCGTACCCGTTGGCTAACCACTAGATCGAAATAGTTTGGTTCTGTTACTGAATAAAGTAATCCTTATTCTCAGCTATGTAAGGAAGAATTCTCTTTAGAATAATTGAATCGGCTTCTGCCTCAACATCAAATGTCAACAATAACAAAAACCTGATCTTTTCACCATTCTTAATTGGAATCGTTGCTCTTACCAACTTTTCATATCTACTGAGTGAGAATTGTAGATCGCCTATCTTTGATTTGAATCTGTTACGTGTGGCAGCTCGAATTGCTGCTTGAGCAGCAGCCCTAGAAGAGTCCTCCTGTGTCATTAAAGTTATTAAGCGCCGTCTGTATGCAGTTGCCATAAAATGACCAACATTATTGGCTATTGCAGCAGATCTTATAAAATAGTGTTTTTTGATTATCTCTCCGCAAAAGTTTTGAAAATATTCATCGGTTGTAAGTGTTTTACTGTTGCTATTTGCACCACTAACCAATGATGCAGGTACCACCACCTACGATAAAATCGTTTACTTGAAACGTTGTGTTTTTTCTTTTTTTCTTTTGGATAACCCAACTCAGCAGCTCTTGTACCATGTTGAAAGTTGTCTAAGCTTTACGGTGATAATTCAATTTACAAAAGTTGGCTTAGAGGGTCATAATACATTGTTTTATCGTTACCGTCACGTTTTCCAAATATGATCTCCATAAGGTAGCGACATTGTACGTGAAGCAATAATTCAATTCGCTTTATTAGGAGATTGACGACTAGAGAAATATCTTATTTCTAACTTACGCCCAGGTTTCCGCCACATGCACAAAAATTGAACTCGTCTATACGGGAATTACAGAAAGGACATGGACCAATACTATCATAATCTACTTCGATTGGATCTTTACCAAAAATTTTACGATGAATGTTAATTTCGTCTGGTATTTCCTCTATCTTCAATATTTATCACATATTATTACTCTCTCTCACTGATATTTATATATTTTTTCAACATATACTGGAACAGGAGAATAGCTTTTAGCACAGGAAATATTCTGGCCATAGTTTAGTTTCGGTGGAAACTACGTAAAGCTCCAAAAATTATGTCAATATCAATGCAAGGCTGGACTGAAAATGGGTTAATTTGATCTCAAGCAGTTCTAAGATAGTCTTTTAGTACTTGATTCAAACAGCGTGGAACAAAAGCTAAATGG
>CAKOFP010000144.1 GCA_933226995.1 Candidatus Nitrosopolaris rasttigaisensis
AAGCTATTCTCCTGCGCCACTTATTGACTCTGAGCTATATGGAAAAATCATAAAAGACGTAATGGAGCCAACTGTGAGGGGAATGAGTGAGCGAGGGCAGCCAATTAAAGGATTTATATATGCTGGGATAATGGTCGATACTGCTCGAAGGCAACCGTACGTCTTGGAGTACAACGTGAGAATGGGGGACCCCGAATGCCAACCGATAATGATGAGACTAAAATCTGATCTTTTCGAATATTTGCAGTCGGCGATTGAAGAGGGACTTGACTCCTCGCAGCCTCTAGAGTGGCAAAATGATGCAGCCGTCTGTGTAGTTATGGCCGCAAAAGGATATCCCGGCAAATATGAAAAAGGTAAATGGATAACTGGTCTTGACTCTCATATAGGTAATGGCATTATGATTTTCCACTCAGGTACCAAGCGAGATGAACGGAATAGAATTGTAACGAACGGAGGCAGGGTCTTGAGCGTATGTGCGTTGGGATCGGATACGAAGGAAGCTGCGGTTAAGGTATATTCCGCGGTAGAAAAAATATCATGGGGTAGCGATGAACAATATTTTAGAACTGATATCGGCAATGCAACCTTGCCTTATCAAAAATAGAGCATTCTTTTTTCAGTGACAAGCACGTTAATCTTTTGGTCATCATTAGATCTAGGGACTTTTTCACACACCTGAAATTCATATGCCAGACCTACCGAAACGATAGAATTTTTTTTTCTAGCGATAAACCTATCATAGTATCCGTATCCATAACCAATTAGATATCAATTGGTATCAAAGACAATTCCGGGCACCAAGAGCAGGTCGATCTCGTCTGAAACGCAAGAATTGGATGTTATTGATGGCTCTTTGATGCCGAATTTGCCGGCTATCAAGTTAGTATTCAATAAGATTCGATAAAACCTGATATGATTTCCTATTGTCCTTGGGAGCGCAACTAGTCTGTTACTTTTCAAAGCGATGTTAACTATTTTCTGTGTTCTCACTTCTGAGCCAATAGGATAGTAACTTGCCATCATTCTGGAGTGCTTAAACTCATCTGAATGAGCAAATCTTTGTTGAATTGCTGCGCTTCTTGTATTGATATCGGAAGGTGAAAGGGAATTGCGCTTTTCAAGCATAATTTTGCGCATCTTGTCTTTTAGGTTGTTTACGACCGTTTTACTTGTTACCGTCTATTATTCATCTCTTTTTTCAGGGAGGCGGCCGTTATTGTATTCTTCAGAAGCATTGATATGGTCATCGGACCGACCCCACCTGGTACTGGGGTAATCCAAGAAGCCTTCTCCTTTACATTTTCGAAGTCTACGTCGCCGGCTAACTTACCATCATATCTGCTAATACCGACATCGATTACCACCGCATGAGGCTTTATCATATCAGCAGTCAGGACAAAATGTTCGCGGTTACCGACAGCCGTAATTAATACATCTGCGGTCTTTAATTTGTCTACTAGCATTTTCGTCTTTGAATGGCATACGGTGACGGTCGCGTCTCTTTCCAGCAATAGGAATGCAAGCGGCTTCCCAACTAGAGTGCTCCTATTCACTATGACGGAATCTATACCTGATATGTCGACTTTATTATAATCTAACAATTCCACAATTCCCGCAGGCGTACAAGGTTTTAGAATAGCTTTTCCACTCATTAACATACCTGCATTATATGGCGTCAGCCCATCTACATCCTTGACTGGATTGAGGATACTAAGTACCAAAAATTCATTGATTTGTGTAGGAAGAGGCAGCTGAATCAAAATACCATGTACTTCGGTGTCTCTGTTTAGCGTCTCGATAAGTTCCAGTAACTCTCTTTGCGTGCAAGATGAAGGAAGTTTGTGGTCTCGTGTTAAGATTCCTGCGTCCGCGGCGGCCTTGTGCTTATTTCTTACATATAGGGCTGAACTAGGCTCGTCGCCTACAAGAACTGTTGCTAAACAAGGGCTAATTCCCTCGCTCCGCAATTGACTTGCGGCCCTTTTCACATTTGACCTAAGACTTGCAGCTGCGACTAACCCATCTAGAATCCGTGCTGTCAAATGCTTATCAAATTCTCACGTGTAATATTTTGGTTTATTTTTCGGTGTTTCAAGCAGAAATTGAGCTATTTAGAATGTCATTAAATCTTGTTGGTCTATTTGGTGTCTTCCCTACTACAATGTAGTATCGAAACCTTTCGGCCTTCTATCGTGATATTTCCTTTCGAAAACAAACCAAGTGCTTCTGGATAGAGTTCGTGCTCTACTTTTAGTATCCTATCTGCCAATAGTTCCTCTGTATCAGATTCGAACACAGGCACGGTCCTCTGCAGTAATATAGGTCCCGTGTCGATCCCCTCGTCCACAAAATGGACTGTGCATCCGCTAACTTTGACACCATAGTCTAATGCTTGTTTCTGTGCCCGAAGGCCCGGAAAGGAGGGAAGAAGGGCTGGATGAATATTCATTATTCGCATCTTATATTTACGAACAAATTCACGGCTCAACACGTGCATGAATCCTGCAAGGCATATTAAACCGGCGCTTTTGTTTACACCGTATTCTTCCAAGATCTGCACTAATTTTTGGTCGTACTCCCGCCCTCTAGATCCATAACTCGGCAACGTGTTGGTTGGTACACAAAATTTCTCCGAGGCAATTTTGAGACCCGCAGCAGCGGGTTTATCGGATATAACGATCGAGGGTCTAATATTTTTGATCTTCCCTTGTTTGATTGCTGACAGTATTGCCTCCATATTACTACCACGTCCTGAAATTAAGATTGCAAGATTAAGCAAAGGTGTATACTTAATGGTACTGATTTTTAAAGCTAGATGCGAGGGAATTAAAATCTTAAAATATCTCTTGAAGTTAGGAGTCACAGCTATCGATTGTCATCATTAGTTACTTTTGCTGATTCTTGCATTGTAATTTACAGCGGCAATAACAAAATATCAGTTGATCCAACCAGACCTGTCCCCTCCGACTTTGCTTTTTTCTCTCATGCACATATTGATCATCTTTGCCGAAATTATTCTCGAACTCCCCTAACTATCGGAAACAAAATTCTTACCTCAAAGGAGACTTCTCTAATTGCCCATGCTCGAGGGTTTCCGATGAGTGAAATAAATGAAGAACATGATGGCTTCCAGTTGTTAGATACGGGCCATATTCTTGGCTCCAAGGGTCTATTAATTGGCGATAAGATATACTACACAGGTGACATTTCTACTAGAGAAAGGGCATTTATGAAATCAGCACGCATCCCCGAGGTGCAAACCCTGATAATAGAGACAACTTTTGGCCGACCCCACTATGTTTTTCCCGATCTAACAGATGTTATACACAAAACAAATAAAATTATTTCTGAAATGTATGATCAAGGCATTCCTGTTCTGTTGATGGGTTACCCCCTAGGCAAAGCACAATTATTGACAGCGCTTTTCGGCCACTGGGAGCCGTTCTATATCCATGATTCCGTATATAAAATGAACAGTGCTTACAAAAAATTGGGCGTGGTGTTAAAGGATGCCACTATATATTCTGAAGCCGAAAAACAAGGATTGTTGAGCAGGACCAAGCCTTGGGTAATGATTGCACCCCTGATGCATTCAAGAAGTACTTTTGTGAAACATATGAGACAAAAATATAACGTCGTCTGCGTTGGGTTCAGCGGCTGGGCGATGGATAAGCGGTACCGAACACTGATGGGTCTCGATCATGCGGTAGCAATGAGCGATCACTGTGACTACGCGGAACTGCTCGAGTTTGTGAAGGCGTCTGGAGCCAAGAAAATTTATACATTTCACGGGTTTTCCCAAGACTTTGCGGATTCGCTTAAAAAACTAGGATTTGATGCGACACCGCTCGTAAGAAGAGGGATAACAAGAAAAGAAGCTCGCGAAAATAAGACTTCCATACATCCTTCGCTGGACGTATTTTTTTAGAAATTAAATTATCCTCTAAATGTGGCCTTCACTTAATAGTTTGCTCTCTAAAGTAGGGAATGATTTTGTTACCGAACATTTCTATATTCTTGAAGTAACCGTCTCCCCAGAATCTTATTATAAAATGGTTTGTACCTGCTTTGATAAATCTCTCTAACATTTGGATAACGTCATCTGGTTTGCCCACGCCAATCGCCGTTCTTGCGACACTGTCCGGTATTTTCAATGCTGCCTTTTTCATTTGCTCCATGAGCTCGGGTTTGTTCATGGCATATTCGGTAAAGTATCTACGGAAATCGAATTCCGAATCTTGTTGAATTTTATGCACGCTTAATAATTCCGGCTTGTACAGGCTTACTTTGACTGCATTTTTCATCTTATTCCACGCTTCTTCCCCATCATCGGTGAAGTAAATGTCGACGTCGTTTGCAAATTGGAAGTCAGAAAGGTTTCTACCTATCTTCTTGGCATTTTCACGGATCACGTCAGCATGTCTTTGAAATAATTCCGGAGTGTAACCGATCGGTATCCATCCATCTCCGTACTTGGCACACAATTCGAGCGTCTTTGGTGCACCAGCTGCGATGTAGATAGGGGGTCTCGGTTTGCGAATAGGTTTGCTTTGGAGACATGCGTTTGAAAGTTTGTAGTATTGACCCTCGTAGTCGACGCGATGGTCTGGATCTGATCCAAAGAGTCTTTCGATGACCTCTAGTTGTTCTTTAAATTTCGTTACCGGTTTAGAAAACTCTATGCCGAAGTCGACAACGTTTTGAGCTTCACCAGCCCCTATACCAAGGATTGCCCTGCCTGCAGTAATCCTGTCCAACGTGATTGCTGAGAGAGCAATGGCAGAAGGATGCCTTCTAATGGCATCGGTCACACAAGTCCCTAATTCAACATTGCGGGTGATTGTGCCTATGGCTGCGAGCATAAGCCATGCATCATTTACGATGGCATTTTTCCATTGTGGTACATTAGAGTGATCCATCATCCAGATAGAATCATAATTCATTCGGTCGGCTATTTGACAAGCACTCATTATTTGAGTCTCATCCAGACCCAGACGAGCAACATTCAACCCTTGAGTAAATCCAAACTTTACCTGCATTCGATCTCCCCTATAATCCAACTACAGCGCCGGCAAATATCTAGCCATCCGTTAAACAAAAGCAAACTATTATTCATCTCTAGACAATGGATGCAAAGTGACCGCTTACTTAAATATGTCTTGTTTCAATATCTCAAGACGTTATTTTCTCGAGAACCTTTAAATAAGAATCACAGGGTTCTTGTATATATCTGATGCTATTACCCTCCGAGATCGAAGCAAAATCTCTAATCCCCGCAATAAGGGCGATTTTAGCTAAGAAGCTCGTAAATGAATACGAAATGAAGGAGGAGATCGTCGCTAGAGTACTTGGTGTTACTCAAGCAGCCGTTAGCAACTACCTTCGAGGGACCAGAGGGGACATTCAGCTCATGAATAGGTTGACATCAGTTTTGGAAGTGATGCGGATGACCGATGATATAGCAAGAGACTTGACTTCGAACAAGGCGTATACTCCTAACACTATGGCTAAGTTCGTCGAACTGTGTAATTATATGCGTTATACGTTCATAATTTGCGACGTACACCACGGTATGGAGTCTAATATAGATGAACAAGTGTGCGAACAGTGTAAAGGCACACTAATAAGCGGCAGAGTATAAGAAGTTCAAATTATTTATCTATCAAATTATTTATTCACTGATGAGTTACCCTATAGTAGGGATCAGGATCAACATGCAGTCGCGCTATTGTTTTTTAACATGTCTATCGCAGTTCTCAGAACCGTTGAACCCGCTATACGTCCCAAGCTCCCTGTTGAAGCGTATTTTTCAGTAAACCTCGCACTTTCATCTTTGTTGACCAAGTCCCCGGAAAATAAAACGGGCACAGGGTCTGCGCTATGGGCTTTTTTTATACAAGGCGTTGAATGATCGGCAGATATTACTATTGTCCCTCCCTCTCTTTTTAGTCTATTTCGTAACGTCCCAAAGAACATTCTATCGATGTCTTCTATGCTTCTTTTTTTGCCTTGTGCATCACCATCGTGACCAAATTCGTCCGGTCCCTTTATGTGGACGTAGATGCCATCATAATGCTCCAGGTTATCTGCAGCCACGATAGCTTTTCTTTCATAATCGTTGATATCCCCTGCTTCTAGTGTCTTCATACCTAAAACCCTGGAGATGCCAATTTCCACCGGCATGTCCACGATGCTTGCGATGTCCATGTTGTACTTTTTCCTTATCGATTCGAGTTTTGGAATAGTGTTTCCAGAATCCCTTAAGAGGATCGCATTCATAGGTGTCTTTCCTGAGCTTTCGCGGTTTTTGTTGATTGGGTGGTCTCTAAGGAGTCTTATTGCTTGTTCGGAAAACTCATTGACAATTCTTGCGGCTGCAGCCGCTGATTCAGTGGGTTCCTCGGCGTATGATTTTTCCAGGTGCATTTTCCATAAATCGGTTTTTGCTATACCCATGCCGTCGACCTTCTGATAGGCTGGATCTGTGTTTGTTATCTTATCAGAGAATCTCAAAGTAGCATGTCTGAACCTTACGCTCACGCGATGTCCAATTGTGGGCTTTATAACGAGTGAAACGCCCCTATCGCTAAATTTCATTTCATCCGCCAGAGTTTGACAGACTTCGTTGGCTTCACCATGCTGGATGTTTCTACCTGCTCTTCGATCTATTATCTGTAGCTTATCGTCTACGGTAGCAAAGTTCCCACGCAAGGCTAGGTCACCATCACGAAAATCGATATCAGACCCAATTGCTTCTATCACTCCTCTCCCCACATAGTTAACGTCTCGGAAATTGTAGCCTAGCATATTAAAGACAGCAATATCAGATTGTGGTGCGATTCCTTCTCCTACTGTGATTGTCTCTCCCATGCACCCGTTTTTAGCTAGATAATCCATATTGGGCGTATAGGCAGCATCAAGAGGAGTCAAATCGTTTAAATTTGGATGCGGCAGATCAGACACCCCATCGAGCAAAACGTATACAAATTTTATACCAGAAGGGTCTTTATTTTTCATTAGTCAAGTCATCCAGGTTGGAGAATTTATCTGTGACGATAATTCCGCGGCGGACAAATTAGAATTTCGGGCTGAGATTCAATATGGTTCATCATTGAATCGAAGAGAAATGAACGTAAATCTACACAAACTTGGTTTGATACAGAAGCTTTAATTAAAAGAGCTCCTACGATGTTTTGGGAGCAGAGTAACAGTTGGGGGATCTGAGGAAAGACTATGTCTTAGATAAGTTTGTAATAGTGCCAAGACCAAGTGAAAGCGAACGAATCGATCCTCCGTTAGATGGATCGTGTCCATATTGCCCGGGTAATGAATCCATGACTGAACCTGCTCAGATTGCGCTCGTCGCCAAAGATGGCATGCTCCAACGGCTTTCTGATAGTGAGGAAAATATAGTCTGCGACTGGTGCGTGAGGGTCTTCCAGAGTAACACACCAGCGGTGACAACTAGCTCTTCGCCTAGCTACTCTGATAAACCACTATACAGCGAACCCGCATACGGCTACCATCAAGTATTGGTTGCTTCTCCAGATCATGACAGGAATTTATCCCAGATTTCAGTTGACCAGTGGGCAAATGTGCTGTTGGTCATTCAAGACAGGGTAAGATGGCTATATACACAGAAAAGTGTAACGTATGTTGCCGTTTACATCGATAGCGGCTTGAGGGCTGGCTCGTCGATTAGTCATCCGCATCTAAACATTGTGACTTTTTCCACGATTCCACCGAACATTGAGGTAGAGGCGGAAGCTTCCCATAGATACATGAACGAGAATGGGAGTTGTCCTGCATGCAATATTATTTCTATCGAGTCGAGTGGCCCGAGGCAGATACTAAGTACAGATAGCTTCCTTTCATTCTCTCCGTGGGCTCCCACATATCCTTATGAATTTTGGATTTATCCTAAACGGCACACAACTGCTTTCTCGAAAATTACGCAGAAGGAGATAACTGATCTTGCACTAATGATGAGAGCAACGCTAGGAGGAATGTCAAAAGCGTTGAATGAAACACCATTCAATCTTGTGTTCCACTTCGCTCCAGAAAAAAAGAACAGTCGTCAAATCCATTGGCATATCGAGATTTATCCACAAATCCATGCATGGTCTGGTCTTGAACGAGGCTTTGGGGTCTATGTAAATAATATTAGGCCAGAAAAAGCAGCAGAAGTGCTAGGTTCAGCATGCAGAAGGGAGCTTGCAGGCCTGGTAGGTATCACCTAGGGATAACAAGATCAGCAATTTCGTATGGCAAAATTTGAAACCTGGGTCGCTTTAGGATCCCTTGCGCTCGGAATCATGTTTGTAGCCCTGATTATATCATTCTACAATTTCTTGATAGGCCCTGGAGGAAAGGGACCACAGGTCTTCGTCGATCCTATTGGGGTTTTAGTCTTAATCGTTTCGATAGCAGGCGTACCTTGCCTGATACTTGCTGGCGCTGTCCTCGGACTCTCAAGATCAAGTGCGGGACGTACTTCGGGACTAATCCTCATATTCACTGGTATTATCTTGGTTGCCGGCATGTCTGCAGGCAGGATTGCATTCACACATATCAATTCATTGTTTGTGGTGCCCGGTATGGATTTAGTTCCTCTCATTTTCATAATAGGTGGAATCGGTGTTGGAGCAGTCGGAGGCTATCTAATACACGCTTCAAATAAAGCGCGCCGAAATCTCGAAGACGAAATCCAATAATTGACGGCCTAGATCATTATCACGAGATATATTTACGTACCCTCGGCAAAGTGTCTGTCTCTACCTGTTCAATACTTTTTCAATATTATTGCAATCTTATTGACGACCTCTGCAGGATTACTCGCAAATATGATGCACATGGGC
>CAKOFP010000145.1 GCA_933226995.1 Candidatus Nitrosopolaris rasttigaisensis
CTCTGCTACTTCCAGTAACTATTGCAGTAGTCTTATTTGACAAGTCTTTCTAATTTAAATTATGTTATTTCTACTTAAAACCTACGTATATTTTAGTGTCACTCTCACTCTCGCGTCGTGGATATTCAAAGAATAGCGCGGATATCACAAATAGTGTGATAGTACGAAGATATATATCTATTTCGGACGATATATCTTACTAGTATGGTCATTTAGGCGTGGCGTACCGCCTTATTTTGTATTATTTCTAACTTGGCATTATCTATTGTTCTAAATGACATAAATTTCTATAAACTGGTTTTTATATTCTCTCTTAACCGGCGACTTGTCCTACTTCTGCAGTAATTCCTGGTGTAGCGTAGTTCATGTTACAGTATTCGAGAGAGGCTAATAGCTCGAAAATAATTAGTTAGATCGGATAAACAACACAGAGAATGAATGAAACCATTTGGTTTAAAGACAGCAAAAGAAAGCGTGAATTAGGTGTTAAATAAGATAGGTCCCTCACAGGGGCAGGAGGGATGATGGTATGATCTTCGGCTTAAAGTAAAGTGAACACTAGACATAGGGGCCAGAAAATGGAATGAATAGACCATAACGACTGACTCACACACTAGAAAATGCGAATAGGATTCTTTTACAAACCCGAGGTCCGGTTTCTGTGCTAAAGAATGAAGTATATAAAGGGATCACTCTACAGACTTGGCACACTCACGCTCATTTTTAGTTGGAGAACCGCAACATCATTAAAAGTTAAATTATCCGTTGCTTACAAAATTTAACACGATTAAGGTTTTTAGAATTGAGCGACCTACTACATGAAGAGGAGATTGGACAATGGAGAAGGACGCATTATTCGTCGGAAATCAACTCATCGCTAGAAGATAGGGAAGTAATAATTATGGGGTGGGTTTCGAGTAAGCGTGACCATGGTAACATCCAGTTTATTATCATAAGAGACAGGTACGGAGACATCCAAGTTATGGCGAAGAAGAGTGAATGTTCAAAGCGATTATTTGGGCAACTCCAACAAATAAAAGAACATACTTCGCTTGCTATTCGGGGGACGGTTAGACCTCAAGAAAAAGCGCCTAGCGGCGTGGAGATCATCCCATTAGAGCTGAAGGCCTTTTCTATTGCTAGAAAAGCAGCTCCATTTATGATGCAAAGTAAGACATCTATAGGTATTGATACAAGATTGGATTTGAGGGCAATAGATCTACGTAGAAATATTCTTCAGAGTATTTTCCATATTCGTTATACCGTATTGAATGCAAGCAGGGAGTTCCTAGCGAGACAAGGGTTTATCGAGGTAAACACTCCAAAAATGATTGCTACTGCTACAGAAGGCGGTGCAGCATTATTTCCAATATTTTATTACGACAGAGAAGCATTCCTGGCGCAAAGTCCCCAATTGTACAAGGAGCAATTGACTATGGCTTTTGAAAGTGTGTTTGAAATAGGCCCGATTTTTAGAGCCGAGCCGTCGCGCACTAATAGACATCTTTCTGAGGCAATATCTATTGATATAGAGAAGGCATTTGTAGATTACAACGATGTTATGAGTTTGCTTGAGAGAATGATATTGCATGTTCTAGATTCAGTCAAAGAAAAGAACAAGAATGATCTTGCTTACCTTGAGTTTCAATTGCCAAATATCGAATTGCCGTTCGCTAGATATTCTTATTCCGATCTTATAGAACAGTTACAAGGAGGTGGAGAGCGCATCCGATGGGGTGATGACCTCTCACCTCAGGCAATGAAAAACTTGCCGGATGACAGGATGAATGGCTTTTATTTTATTACCGATTGGCCTACATCTATAAAACCTTTTTATGTAAAGCCAAAGTTTGTGCCCGAGTCTGGTAGAGTATCTGAATCTTTTGATCTAATGTACGGACCATTAGAAATATCGTCTGGCAGTACAAGAGTAAACAGGAAGGACGAATTATTGGAAAGAATGAAAAAACAGGGATTAAATACACAAGCATTTGATTACCATCTGAAAGTATTTGACTATGGAGTGCCTCCACACGCTGGATTTGGCGTCGGTCTGGAACGTTTGATAATGGCTATTACAAAGATTGATAACATACGAGATGCATCTCTGTACCCACGCGATATAGACAGGTTAAGCCCGTAAGATACGAGAGAAAAGTATTAGGCAGTGGCGTTTTAACATGATTTCAAAAGATGAAATAAGACATCTTGGTTGGCTTTCTAGGTTGGAATTAACGGAGAGTGAGCTAGATAAATATGCGTCTCAAATCGATGAAATAATTAGCTATTTTGATAAACTAGATACTGTATCATTGACTGGAAGTGAGCCAGCCCGTTCAATCAAAAAAGTTTCTGAATTAAGAAATGACAATATTCACGTGTTCGAAGGCGATCCATTGGAATTTTCAAAAAATAGAAAGGACGGCTTTGTAAAAGGGCCAAGGATGGTATAATTGCCAAACCATCTATATCGTCTTACTGCAGACCAGGTTGCTTCCGGCATTAAAAATCGAGACTTTTCTGCACAAGAATATATATCTCAGATTCTAGAAAGAATAGAAAAAATTGATGTCAAAATCAACGCTTTTGTCGCTGTGGATAAACAGGGTGCGGCAGAAAAAGCA
>CAKOFP010000146.1 GCA_933226995.1 Candidatus Nitrosopolaris rasttigaisensis
AGCAGCAAAAGCAGCAAAAGCAGCGCCCTTCCACAACCCACTACGCTTCAGTAGTCCATAGCTAGCAAAAACTATCGAGACGTACGAACTTCCTATTTTTTTGTTGCATATTCAATAAGCGTATTATTTTTAATTTTAGATTTGAGGGTTTTTCTTAGAATATAGAACTTTTCCCGCTTTTGTGATCTTCATAACCCTATTTGGCGGTATAAGTTCAAAATTTTCAGAGACATTTACGAATTCTGAGAGTGAAACCTCGAGCAATGAATCGCAATCTCGATAATAGACTGAATAGAGTTTGGGATCGTCGGCGTAAAGTGCTTTGCTGAAAATCTCTTCCAACCTACCCTTCTTCGGCATTTCTGTAGTAGATCAATCCCCCTGCCTCGACTATCTTCGCTACCAATTTCGGAAACGGCATCATCACATAAGATTCAGTCCTTGTTAGATTCAGAATTTTGTTTTGATTAAGATCAACTTCAAGTTCGTCCTTATCGAAAATTCTTCCCAAAGTTTGTTGTTCGATTTCTATGGGAAGCAAATAGCCTCCATCTATAGCATTTCTGTAAAATATTCTCGCAAATGATGGGGCTAAAATCGCTTTAATACCCAATTGAGAAAGAGCTATAGGAGCGTGCTCTCTGCTCGATCCGCAGCCGAAGTTACTTCCGCATACCATAAAATCACCCTCGGAAACTTTCTGTGGAAATTCCGGATCTAAACCTTCCATTGCATGTTTTGCCAACTCTTTGGGGTCATGAATTTTTAGATAAGGCCCTGGAATGATAACATCAGTATCGATGTTTGACATGTCATATTTGTGAACTCTCCCTTTTATTGAATTCAATCTACGATATGTCCCTCGGATCTGTTATCTTTCCTCTCACAGCAGAAGCTGCTGCTACCATAGGCGATGCCAGATACGTCTTTGACTTAACATGCCCCATTCTTCCTGGAAAGTTTCTATTTGTAGTACTAACGCATATCTCATCTTCAGCCAAGACTCCCATATGAGCACCACAACAAGCGCCGCATGTCGGCGGTCCAATAACGACCCCGGCTTCGAGAAATACGCTTGCTAGCCCCTCTCTTACTGCCTTGATGTAGATAGACTGAGCGGCAGGTAGCACTTCCGTTCGAACCTTTACCTTCCTACCTTTGAGTATTCTAGCCACCGCTTGGAGGTCCTCAAATTTAGCGCCTGTGCAGGAGCCAATGTACACTTTATCTATTTCAATTTCTTGTAGTTCTCGAGCTGCGCTGACATTTCCGGGGGAGAACGGTTTGGCGACCGTGGGTTCTAATTTGTCTATCTCATAGGTTAATAGTTCAGAGAATTTAGCATCAGTGTCGCCCAAGATTGGCGAATATGAGGCATTAGTTCTTTCCCGTAGGTATGACTCCGTCACAGCATCCGGCTCAATTATTCCATTCTTTGCTCCGGCTTCAGTCGTCATATTGGTGAGGGTGAGACGCTCGTCCATACTCATTTCTTTAACTATGTTACCTGAAAATTGCATAGCCTTGTAGTTTGCGGCATCAGTTCCTATATCACCGATAATTCTCAAAATGATATCTTTTGCCATCAAGTAATCTGGCTTGGTCCCAGTAATCTCAAACAGCATTGTCTCCGGTACTTTCAACCAAATTTTACCGTTCATGAGAACATAAGCAATATCAGTATGACCCAGACCTGCAGCAAATGCCCCTAACGCCCCTGTAGTGTTGGTATGGGAGTCACCAGCTACATATACCTCGCCTGGCAAGACCATTGCCTCTTCGTGAGACAACGTATGACAGATTCCATATTGGCCAAGACCATACTTAAAATGTTTTTTAATGCCATATTTCTTTGTCCATCTCGATAGAATCATTATATTCTCAGCTGAGACTTTGTCCGCCGCAGGGACGAAATGATCTTCAGCTATCCACACTCTGTTCGGATCCCAAATATGATCTAGTTTTTTACCTTTTTGTTCCCACTCACTTAACACCTTAATAACGCCTGGACCAGAAACATCATGCATCATTACCTTATCTACGCTTACAAAGCCTACATCTCCTGCTTGAATTCTCGTTTTGCCGCTAGCCCGGGCAAGTATTTTTTCAGTAATTGTCATGGACAGAGGGGTTCACCGTGCAGAATATCCGGCACGACTGACGGATTAAAACCTTCTGCAAAGAAAAAGAAAACAAAAAAAGGGAAGAGACCGTAGCTTCTGGTTCACTTGGAAGTATTACCAATCATGGTGCCAGTAAAGACAGGCAAATTTGATCTGTATCAAAGCTTCAGGGAGTCCGGTTTTGAATTCGAAGAAAATGATATTCTCGTAGTTTCCAGCAAGTACATATCTATGAGTGAAGGCTCTCTCTTAGAGATCAACAATGTAAAGCCCAGCGAAAAAGCTAAAATCGTTAGTGCTGCTTGCCACATAAACGAAAAAATCGTTGAGCTTACATTCAGAGAAGCCGATTACATATTCAAGGGAGTGCCCGGTTTTTTATTATCTAGTAAAGATGGCATAATAGCTCCTAATGCTGGCATTGACAAATCCAATGTACCGATGGGGTTCGTTGTCTTATATCCGCGTCTCCCCTTCAAAACCGCTGATAATTTGAGAAGACGATTCCTCATTGACATGAGTATTAACGTTAGGATTGTGGTTGCAGACAGTCGTTTGATGCCGGGCCGCATTGGCACCATCGGGGTGGCAATTGCCAATGCAGGATTCGAACCTACTGAAGACCAAAGGGGAAATAAGGACCTATTTGGACGTGTCCTTAGAGTTAGCTTTAAGGCCGTAGCAGATAGTCTAGCGACAATGGCAGTCGCTGTGATGGGCGAGGGTAATGAATCGATACCTGCGGCTGTTATACGAGGAATAGAACTAACATCTACAGACAGGAAACTCTCACGGCGTGATACGACGGTTTTGGCAGACCAAGATCTCTACCTAAGGGGATTACGAAGTTGACCGATTTTTCTTACATGATCAATTTATATGATCTCATAGCATTTTAATTGTCTGGGATATTGAACATGTGGGATTGCTAATTCATGTCTGAATTCCTGACTAGATACCCTAGGCGGATAAGCGTAGTAAAAGGACTGCATGATTTCATACGTCACGAGGAAATTCAGTTCGATCACCTTAGCTTAATGGTAAGGATAAAGAAAGACGAAATAATAAAGACTCTAATTTCTGAGGGTTTCAGGCGCGTTAAATTTGAGAATAAAAAGCCCTCTCAGATTGGTAATGGATTCGCCAAGAAATTAAGCAAACCTTGGGAAATGCATGTTAGGCTTTTGGAAGTACATCAACATGGATTAATTGCGATTCAGGCTGAAGTAGAAATCTCTAGAAGATATATCCAGCATATCCGTTCAGTCAGGGCGCCGGTTATCTATGAAATCGAGTCTATTCTTCGGAAACATAGTATAGAATATCGAATCTGGAACGCTAAGGTCAGAGATTACATTGCTAATATTATCGATAATCATCAGATAAAGCTCTCTGCACCCAAATTGCCCG
Organism: Candidatus Nitrosopolaris rasttigaisensis; assembly: GCA_933226995.1. GTDB lineage: Archaea > Thermoproteota > Nitrososphaeria > Nitrososphaerales > Nitrososphaeraceae > Nitrosopolaris > Nitrosopolaris rasttigaisensis. Next base: position 3,534 of record CAKOFP010000146.1, read on the forward strand.
CCATGCCATGGAAACCCATGCTATGCTTTGCTATAACCATAGCGCTCTTAGACGCATTAAAATTCTCCGGAGTTTTGCGGTAGCATATATTCCGCAAACGTTCGCTTAACTATAATTCTACGACTTCGAACCAGCAATATCGTCCGACGAGAGTAAAGTGCGCAAGATAACTATCTAAATAGCTGATTCACCACGAGTCTTCGATCCAATATCTACTGCATCGTCTACGTCCGATACGAAGATTTTTCCCTCGCCTGCCAGACCCGTACTTGTTACCTCAAGAATCTTATTCACAACTCTGTCTACGACAGAGTCTTTCACCACAACGACCATAGTCGAGTTTGCATTAAATTCTGGCGTAAAAGTTGAAGTTCCTCTCGCAGATGCAAGCTGCGGTCTAGCGAGCTGTCCCCTGCCTTTTGATTCGAAGTAAGTTAAACCCCCAATCTCTTCCTTCTCCAGAGCCGCGAATGCTTTGTCAAGTCTCCCAGATGGGAAGACCGCTTCGATCTTCTTCATGATCTAATATCTAAGGTCGAATGAACAATAGTTTTATTAAAATATTGTGAATAGTAATCTTTTGTGGGTGCCAAACAGTCTGCGATAATGACTGCAAACTTACAGGTAACTTAGGCAGGAGAGGGAGAGAAACCGAGCAAATATCTCAGGCTAAATTTTGTTAAAGTAGGTTTTTAGTATCGAAAATAACCATATCTTTATCAGGTAACAAATTTGCATCTGTTTAGGAAGAAAG
>CAKOFP010000147.1 GCA_933226995.1 Candidatus Nitrosopolaris rasttigaisensis
CTTCTTGGTCTATGCAGTCTTTCTGTTTGGTCCAGATTGTTCTGATGCTCTCAGTTGTGATGATATCTTTCTGACTGTCCCAGTGGATCGGCTCATGAAAGCTTAATGACGTCGTTGTAATAAGAGGAAAAGAGACAATTCGAGATAGACCCAAAATTCTAAAATATGGTAATAATTGGAATTTAGGTAATGATTACCGATACGAATTTTGAGCACTTTCATGTTGCTAGAGTCAACAAATTTGTTGCAAAAAGTTAAATCCGCAGTTATAAAAAGTTAAATTGAGTTCTAGAAGTATTTGATTGGTTGAAAACTAAGGCTAGTGTGGAGATTACCACCACGATGCGCGCGAAGACTACCAATAATACTACTAGCGTTGCAACTATTCCTCCTCCTAGTTACGGAAGAGCGAAAGTTCGGTACGATAAAAAGGCCGAATCAGAATTCTTTGTCGACAACTCTGCACTCGCTGGATTTACTGGAGAGCGAATTCTGTATATGGCTGTCAGAGAACTAATTGAAAACGCGCTGGATTCATGCGAAATACACCGTATTTTACCAAATATTTCTTTGTCCTTGAAATTATTGGATCAGGCGAATGACTTGTGGCTCATTTCGTGCCAAGACAATGGTATCGGGATTCCTTCGGATAAAGTGCCGGTTGCTGTCTGTTCCTTCTTAACCTCAGCTAAATATGTCGAGAAGCAACAACGAGGACTCTTTGGGGTTGGCCTAAAGATGATTGCTGCGTTTTCTACCAAGGATACAGACCATCCTCTCAGAACCTGGTCGAAGTCAAGCGAAGAGGGCTCAGAATATTACTTTGAGCTCCGAACAGATATTGGCACAAATAAACCAATAACCCTCACAAAGAAACTGCTGAGAGGCGAAGAGGCCCATATTAATGGCGAATCTGGTTTTAAGATTGAAGCGGTATTGCGTGCACGATTATCTCCGATCACTAAAAACAAGATTTACGATTACGTCAGCCACACGAGTATTGTAAATCCATACGCTTTTTTGGTATTTCAGACAGATGAAGGCAAGGTGACCTTTGATAGAAGAACCACGGTAATGCCTGAACCAGCAAAGGAGGTGTTGCCTCATCCTGCAGATATGGATCTAAAAACGCTCAAAAAGGCTATTATGAATTTCATGCACCAAAAGACAACGCTGCATGGAGTGTTGTGTAACTCGTTCCAAAAACTGTCTGGAGGCAAGGCAAAGGAAATAATTACAAAATCAAATGTAGTTCTAAAGGCTGCTGACAAATACGATGAACATGAATTAATCAAAGTTGTTAATGTATGCAAACAGACTAGATTTCATGCTCCGAATACAGATCACTTGAGTCCAATAGGAGAGGAAATTCTGACTGCGGGGATGACGTCTGAATATACGATCGTTACAAACAGGAATGAAACTGACACACAATTACAGACCCGATTATCAATTAAGGTGTTGAAACCGACGCTGACTGCATACTCGTCTCGAACTTGCGTAGTAAATAACCGTCCCACGGTGGTGGAATGTGGGATTGCGTACGGCGGTGACATAAGTTCTTTTAAACTATTCAGATTCGCTAACAAGATCCCATTGCTATACGACGAGGGCTCGGATGTGGCCAGAGAAGTAGTGTCAGACGTAGAAATTAACAAAATGGGAATATCCAAGAAGGAAGTGAAAGAGCAATTTGCAAGAGCAGACAATAGATCTGATAGAGCCGTAGAATTTCTGCCGATACATATTTTCTTCCATATCTGCTCCACTAAAATTCCTTACAAAACTGCTGGCAAAGAAAGCATCGCCTCTGAGGGTGATTTGAAGAGATACATGAAGGCCTGCTTAGCCGATCTGTACAGAAAAGTAAGCGCCCAAATTCGCAAGGAATTGCGTATGAAAGAGGCAGAAAGCCGATTGCGACTTTACAAACATTATATACCTTTGATCATATCCGCGATCTCCGAATCTATCAGGGTCGATACGCAGAAGCTTTCTGAGGCTTTCTCTCAACTTGCGGAGAAGCATGTAAGAGGTGAGATTACTGGTGTAGCTGTTTCTGAAAAACATGATAAAATCACAGGCAAGAGGATTGAAGAAGAGGCAGACAAGTCTAGCCTCTTGTTGAATGAAAAAAGACCTCAACGTATCTCCAATTCTGCTCGTACAAAAGAGATTATGAAAGTCCAGGGTAACAGAACTTCAACAAAAAAGAATAGCAAGAAAAGGAGTTATCAGAAAAAAGACCAGACAACTATGGACGTTTTCTACCGACCAAAAGGAATGAAAAAAAGTAATTGACTGTCAAAGATAAGCGTCATCGAGAAGTTATAAAGAAAATAAAACTACTCATGAGCGATGTCGCTGAGGATCTGATGGTGGAAAGAATAATGCCTGTTTTAGATGTACCCAAGGTAGGATATGACAACACAGTTTGGTCTGAAGACAAGAGAATGCTTACTATCGGCGGCAAGACAGTTCAAGTAAGTCCTGATAGTACAAAGAAAATTCCGACATTCTCTCAATATCTAGTCATGGCCAACGCCATCAGAAAGTTGCTCGACGAAGAAATGGAAAGTACGATCAGGGGAATGTATTATGCCACACTCAC
>CAKOFP010000148.1 GCA_933226995.1 Candidatus Nitrosopolaris rasttigaisensis
TAATTATGGGTTTATTCCGAATAATCTTTTTCATATTAATAATAATAATCTAGCAATAACAGACGTCCTAACACGATAATTTACCTCAATGTTTATTCACAGTGGTATAGCCCATCTGGCCTTCAATATATTAGCACTTGCATATCTTGGTGGATATGCTGAAAGATCAGTGGGAATTCCTAGGTACATTCTGATTTACATCCTGGCAGGTATTGCAGGAGCATTATTCCATAGTGTTATTGCATCTTACGTATTGGGCAGCGGACATGTAATACTTATAGGTGCATCAGGAGCAATTTCAGGAGTTTTAGGAATAGCGGCTGCTGCGGGGAATGCAAGAGCATACTACTGGCTCATACTACAAATTGTATTTGCTATTTTCGGTTCTTTTGCTGCAATTCCAATTGCCTTCACCGCACATATTGGTGGCTTCATTGCTGGTGTATTTCTCACTAAATTGTTCATAGGCATTGAACGTAAGAAACGAGCAAAATACTTGAGGCCTTCGGGAAATAATAATCATGATACTTGGTGGGGAAAATAGTCAACAGAGTGAACGTTAGACTTTCTGTACCAACGTGCTCTGTTAATTGGTTTGTGTTCGAATCTAGAATTAACTTTTAAAGGATGACTTCATTGCATTTTTACCTATCACTAAATGACCAAATAAAAAAGCCTACACTAATAATATTGATTTCATATAATAGGTTTATACATCATCAATGAAACTTTTCAATCTTCTTCATCCACATCTTCTTCATCCAATTCTTCTTGCTTCTCGTCTTGCACCTCATGAGTTTCTTCCTTAAATTCTTCCTTTATCGTTTCTTTGCTCATCCCGTTTATGTGTGTCATGCTAATCTTATATATTCTTACATATCGGTATTCGTAAAGTCCCTTTAACAGAGTCTTATTTTCGCCAAGATTATGAGATTGCATTATATGCTTGGCTAGCAGGGCAATGCATTGCTTTGCTTTGAACCACCAACTTCAAAATCCAATTGTCTTTGATATAATGTGTTAAGATGAGCATGAGTCGTAGCACGTTATTTTATACTCTTGCCCCTTCTAGGTAATATTGAGACCTTTTTATATCAAGAAGCTCACTCCAGGTGTATGAAAGTTGGGATCACATTACCCAATCTCGGTGCACAAGCAACAAGAGAGAATGTACTTAAGTTGGCCACGCAGGCTGAGAAAGACGGTTTTGACTCGCTGTGGACAATCACAAGAATTCTATGGCCACTAAAACCACAATCAGCATATCGAGCAACTCCTGATGGCAGCCTTCCAATTGAATATCAAAATGTATTAGATCCGTTGGATGTTTTAGTATACGTGGCTGCTAATACAAGCAATATTGCATTAGGAACGTCTGTTGCAGATATGTTCTTTTACACACCAATTATGCTTGCAAAAAGATTTGCCACGTTGGATGTCCTATCACAAGGAAGGGTAATATCTGGTCTTGGTCTTGGGTGGTCTAAAGATGAGTATCAAGCTTCTAATATTCCATTTATGAATAGGGCACAAAGAGCGGACGAATTTATTCAAGTAATGAAGAAGATATGGACAGACGATATCGTAGAATTTAAAGGAAAATTCTATGATATTCCAGCTTCAAAAATTGATCCTAAACCTATTCAAAAACCACATATTCCAATTTATCTTGGAGGCTTTAGTCCTAATACATTTTCAAGAATGATAAATTATGATCTCAGCGGCTGGTTGGGAGTAGTCGGAGGTCCTTTGGAATACCCTGAAAATACTATAAAGGCAATGAAAGAACAAGCAAGTCAAGCAAATAAGAACCCTGACAACTTTCGAACCATAATGATGACATATCCCAATGTCAAAGAGGGTGTATCATCCAAGAATGATAAAAATAGATTTCCGTTATCTGGAACTATTGACGAAATAGGAAGCGATATACAAAGAGTAAAAGGTATGGGAGTAGATCATATAATATTTGGTTACAACTTTCTCCCAATAGGAAGAGATGTAGCTAAGATGATTGATATCTCAAAACAGCTTTCTAAATTTGCTAGGTAAGTCAGTTACTCTTTATTTTATATTTGCTTATATTAAGTCACTGCAATAGCCTACTTGTGTTTTACAAGTGCCTTTTCCGCATCTCTTTCTCCTTGCATGATCGATTTTTTTATGGTCTCAACTAAAAAATCTGCGTCCTCAAATAAGGACCGTGATATATCCTTTCAATACGTACAATCTCTTGGATTATTGCACCGCGTTGATGGGCAAGCTTATCATACTCTTCCTCTATTTTTGTGAATTTCTCTTTGTTCAACTTATTATCGTTATTGACACCACTATTGTCGTTAGATTGAATACTACTAGTTACGAACTCATGCATGTCCTTCAAAAGGGATAGATATCTTGATACGATCTTGGATGTTTTGACATTGCTGTCGGTCCTATCAGTATACATTATATCCCTGGCCCTATGCCACGCTTCCAGCATATCATTTGGGATTTCCTCCTGGTAGCGAGGAAATAAATTAACTATGTACACTTTTTTTATCTAATACCGGAGATGAATGCTATAACTAGTCAAGAAGAATGCTATAACTATATATCATTTCAGTTCTGGTAACTTATCGCGGTTTGGAATAGAATTACAGTCGTAATATGAATAGCTATCCCGCCAAAAATTGCCAGTACAGTTTATTCAAAGGGAATTACTAACAAGTACCGAACAAGTCAGGTCCATATGCGCTTCTAAACTTGAACATTAGTACACTATCGTTACTATCGAAGGTATAACTTGCGCCGCCAATTATTTCTGTGGTAGTTACTTAACTTCGAGCTTCACTGATTACTCTTTTATCAGACAATATGTTATATCTTCATATTATGTACAACTGATAAAAATCATAATGAGCGATGAATACATTACTCCTGACAGGAAACATTCCGCACTGCTTATCACTGACGTCCAACGTGATTTTACCCTAAAAGGTGCTGCAGACGAAATACCAGGCACGTTAACGTCTGTGCAATATATCAAGAGTTTAGTCCAGGGTTATAGAGAGGTAGGTCATCCGATAGTTCATGTTATAAGACTTTACAATAAAGACGGCTCTAATGTTGATTCGTGTCGTAGGAAAGCAATCGAAAATGGAAAGCAATTGGTTACTCCTGGAAGTGATGGTGCTGAATTGATGGATGAACTTAAACCCTCGTCTCATATTAGACTGGATTCAAAACTGTTGCTTTCTGGTAATCTTCAGCAAATTGGATCTATGGAATGGATAATGTATAAGCCTAGGTGGGGAGCATTTTATAATACAAAATTGGAAAGGCATTTGCAGAATCTAGATGTTAATACGGTAGTTGTATGTGGATGTAACTTTCCTAACTGTCCTAGAACAACCATTTACGAAGCAAGTGAGCGGGATTACAGAATTGTTCTGGCTACAGATGCTACATCTGTTCTCTACGATAGAGCACTACAAGAGTTAAAAAATGTAGGAGTATCAATCATGAATACTGATGAATGTATCGCGTGGCTTGGAGCTCTTTCTTATTCGAAAATTCAAGATATTCAATGATAACAAATATTGAAGATTAATTGACATATATACAACAGCTCAGTCACATTCAAGAAAAGGAAATATTGACCTGGATATAATAATATAATGTCTTAACGTTTCGTAAGGTTTTCTAAATGTCCGGAGTTTCTGGCCTGCCGTATGTGTACCTATTGGACGTTGTTGCATTTTGTAAGTGGAAAGAAATGACTGCTCTGTATTACTGCTGGGGAACCTGTGCTGTCACGAGACATTATGATTCAGCTTTTAGGCCTCTCCTAAGTTTTTTATCGTGTGCTGTTGCCAGCCGCTGAGATCGTCTATGTAAAAAGGGATTCGAAACACTCTTCAACATTTTGGTTGAAACGAACAAACTTTGGCAAAAAAATGTACATACATACTTGATTCAAAATCGGGAGTTATCTAATATATAATCATGTCTATTATAATTCATTGGCCGGATTGAATCAGGTCTGTAGTGCATACTCTTCGCAGGATTAGAACTAATAAGATACCTTCTGCTGAATCTATATTGTTCCTATAGTGGTCTATAGGCTATGTGATTTATTGCCATAACACAATTATTAACTATTCTAATAAGCATTGACATGCAAATGAGAAATCAACGATTATTAGGATTGATTGCAGTTGGATTGTTATCTACAATGATAATCTCTGTAAGTGCATCACAAAAGTCCTTTGCGCAGAGCCAGGTGACTCTTAATGGAGCAGGCGCAACCTTCCCTTTTCCATTAATTGATACATGGCGTGTTGCATATCAAAAGGTACACCCCAGTGTAAACATTAACTATCAATCAATAGGTAGTGGTGGAGGAGTCAAACAATTTACTGCAAAGACAGTAGATTTTGGTGCTTCCGACGCACCCCTCACTGCTACAGAACGAAAAGCAGCTCCAGGGGCTGTCCAAATCCCAGAAACAATAGGTTCAGTAGCAATAGCGTATAACGTACCTGGCATTCCAACTAAGACTTTGAAATTTACAGGTCCAGTCCTTGCTGACATATTCATGGGTAAAATAACAAAATGGAATGATCCACAGATACAAGCGCTAAATCCGGGAACAAGTCTACCTGCAGCTAACATTGTAGCTGTTCACAGATCAGATGGATCGGGAACGACCTTTGTCTGGACAAGCTATCTTTCTAAGGCAAGCCCATCATGGAATCAAACCATTGGGGCTTCAAAGTCAGTTCCATGGCCAACAGGAATAGGGGCACCAGGTAATGAAGGTGTCGCAAGTGCTATCAAGGGCTCACCCAATACCATAGGATACGTAGAACTCAACTATGCTCTTACTACTGGTATTCCATATGCTCTCATAAAGAACGCGGCAGGCAACTTTATAGCCCCTTCATTGAACTCAACTCAAGCAGCAGTAACCAATTCGCCAATAGCTAACTCTCTTCCAGCAGGTGATCAAACATGGACCAAAGTTTCGTTGTTAAATTCACCAGGATCAAACACCTATCCCATAGCAACGTTCACATACCTGCTTCTATACAAGGATTTGAGCACCAATCCCCGTTTAGATCAAACAAAAGCAAAAGCGTTAGTCGACTTTATATCATGGGCAATTACTGACGGGCAAAAGCTTGCAGCAAACTTAGGTTATGTTCCACTCCCTGCAGCAGTAGTGAAGCACGATCAAGACACACTAAAGTCATTAACTTTCAAAGGAACTCCACTATTCACAGGACCATAACGTAGGAAGCAACTCTTCCTGTAACAAGACCATTCCAACAACCCCTTTTTACAGGGTCTTTTAATTTTTTATATATAGAAGGTTTAGTTCTATATGCTTCTTATAGGTAACTGTAAAATAATCATAGCTGTTCTCTACGATTGTAGAGGCGTTCTATTATTCTCGCAGAATCTCGCGAACAACGTAACAAGAAGTTGTCTTCTTTTTTCCTTCAAGGGAAACGAAGAGGAGACAAGATTTTTTATATTGTGACCATAGGCGCTGCTGCATATACCCTGTTGATGCTTGCTCTAATAGTGTATACGGTTGGAGACGGCTCTCAGAAAATATTTTCCTTTGAAGGTATTAAGTTTTTTACAGGCACAAACTGGAACTCAGTAGAAGGCCGTGAATCATTCGGAGCTTTACCATATATCATCGGAACTCTGATCAGTGCTGGAATAGCTGTAGCTATCGGAGTTCCAATCAGCTTAGGAATCGCGATATTTCTGTCTGAAATGGCTTCTTCAAAGATAAGCACTCCATTGTCTTTTGTTATAGAATTGTTGGCTGCAGTACCGAGCATAATTTATGGTTTATGGGCATTGTTTGTTTTCAGATTCTGGATTCTCAATTTAATTGAAATGCCTCTTTACAATGCCTTCGGAAAATCGATTCCATTTTTTGGAGTTACCCCATTTGGTCTAGATTGGTTTACAGCTGGCATTGTTCTGGGGATTATGATCATTCCAATCGTATCTTCAATATGCCGAGAAGTTATGAGGGCTGTCCCAAACACCCAGAGAGAAGCTGCATATAGCTTGGGAGCAACAAGATGGGAAACAGTTAGGATCGCGATCTTTCCTTATGCAAAGTCAGGAATACTAGGGGCGGCAATGTTGGGATTGGGAAGAGCAATAGGAGAAACAATGCTCGTGACTTTGATCATTGGAAATGCTATTGGGGCAGCCGCTATTCCTACTTCCCTTTTCTCTCCGAGTCAAACGTTATCAAGTTTGATCGCTAATGAATTCAACGAGGCATCTTCCGATCTTCATTTATCTGCACTAATTGGTTTGGGAGCTGTTCTGCTTATCATAACTATGGTTATCAATATTGCAGCGAGGCTACTAGTTTCAAGAATGGTCAAGGTCAGCGCAGGTGTTAAGGAGTAGAGGGGTGAATTTGCAAGAAGGTCCCAGAACCAACTACAAGGAAAGGCTTCAGGACATAATGTTAAGGCGGTCTTCGCGGCGCAGACTTGTAGACAAAGTAGTTAGCATATCAGCAATATTTTCTGTTATTCTTGCAGTAATATTGTTGGGAAGTATTTTGATAGAGGTTGTAATAAATGGTGCCAGAGCTTTGAGCATCAATTTCTTGACGCAGCCACCAGGAGCCATAGGATCTGGGCTAGGAGGAATAGGTCCTGCCATTGAGGGAACATTGATTGTTGTTGGTTTGGCGTCAGCTATTGGAGCACCTGTGGGTGTGCTTGCTGGGATTTATCTATCAGAATTCGCAGGGAATGGGATATTTCCTTCAAGCGTTAGGTTCTTCAGCGATGTTCTCGTAGGTCTACCTTCAATAGTAATTGGCATAGTTGCATACATATCGCTAGTGCTAACACTTGGTTCATTCTCTGTATGGGCAGGAGCATTAGCTCTGTCAATAATTATGATCCCAATTGTTGTAAGAGTCACTGAAGAAACACTGAAAGTCGTTCCAAACTCTATGAAAGAGGCAGGACATTCATTAGGAATTCCAAAGAGAACGATAATACTCCACATAGTTCTGAAGAGTGCAAAGAGTGGCGTAATCACAGGAATAATACTAGCTATATCAAGGATAGCTGGGGAAACCGCACCTTTAATCATGACAATATTAGGAACGGATCTGTTCTTTACGAGCCTAACAGGACCGGTAGATGCACTACCTCTGAGGATCTGGAGGTTAGTATCTCAACCATATCAATATGCCCATGACTTTGGTTGGGGGGCTGCGCTTATCCTTATACTCATGGTACTTGGGATGAGCCTTGGTCTAAGGCTCTTAGCGCACAGACGAGGATTTAAAATAGGAACGATTGCAGCGTGATGATAAAAACAGACAGAACTTAATGTCCTATGATATTTATTTGTATACACATAATAATTAAGGTAATCAATAAGGGAGAACTATGTTGGGATTAGATGAGGAATAGTTGACGACCAATGGAGAAAATTCGAGGGAAGACGAAATCAAGGCTGACAAAGACATAGATAGACAGACAGAATCAGAGCAAGTGCAGGAAAAACAACAACAAGTTCATAAAGTATCTATTAGAAATCTCGAGGCATGGTTTGGATCTAAACAAGCATTAAAGAACATCAATTTGGATGTCGAACAGAAAACAGCTACATCAGTTATCGGGCCTTCAGGTTGTGGTAAGACAACTCTCATCAAATGTCTCAATCGTATGCATGAGATGACCCCTGGTGCAAAGGCGAAGGGGCAAGTTATTATAGACGGTATGGATATTTATGCGAGAAATATCGATCCTGTAATTATCAAAAGACGTATTGGAATGGTTTTTCAAAAGCCAAATCCGTTTCCTACCATGAGTATTTATGATAATGTTGTGGCGGGACTGAAGCTTAACGGAATAAGAGATAAACGGTTGATGGACGAAATTGTTAAAGATAGTCTTGAAGGTGCAGCACTTTGGGATGAAGTAAAAAATGAGTTAGGCAAACCAGGAATGGGCCTGTCAGGCGGTCAACAGCAGCGCCTTTGTATAGCTAGGGCATTAGCTATGCAGCCGGAAGTTTTATTGATGGATGAACCAACATCTGCGCTTGACCCCGTCGCATCCTCGAAAATCGAAGATTTAGTACATGATTTAAAAAAAAGATATACAGTAATTATTGTAACGCACAATATGCAGCAAGCAGCCAGAGTGTCTGATCATACTGCATTCATGTACCTTGGAGAGTTAATAGAGTATAGTCCTACAAAGAAGATGTTTGAAAATCCTGAAAAAGAGCTCACAGAACGATATATATCCGGCAAATTTGGTTAACACATGTATTATTTTTGTCAGGTCTTATCCTTTTAACTCTTCAAACCATAATAATGGATATGGCAAAGCTTTCTGAACAATCGGTATTTACATCTATTGAGTCTTATGATAATGGTATGAATCATAAAAAGACAAATATTTGATTGGTCAAGAAAAACTTCGATCATTACAGGAAAAAACAGGCGATCTTGCCATCGAAATGGTTGCACGTTTCCTTCCTCACGGTGATGCAATCGCTTCTCTTGGTGAACATAACCATGAATTGGCAAGAATGATAATAAAATCTGATGACGAGGCAGCTAGATTCGGCGAGTATGTCTTGAGAAATCTAGTAATAGCAACACAGAACGAACGAATAGCTCAACAATTAGGGTTACGAAATCGTTCTGATTGTTTGAGTTATCTTGTGACTTTGAGAAGTATTGAGAAGGTAGCAGACCATGCTGCTGGTATTGCTGATAATCTCTAAGGATCACAGCAAGAGTTCCAAGGGAACTATTTCAAAAAATAGATAAAATGAGCAAGCTGTCTATAACACTTCTAACCGATGCTGTGGGAGCACTTTTGCGAAGAGACTATTATCTAGCCAATTGTGTTGTAGACAAAGTGGATGCCATCCATCCCCTGTTCCTTGATAAAGAAAAAAAACTCCATCAGAGTGGCTGACCATGAGTCTGCTATCGCGAATATCAACCTACTTTTGGAAGATATAAGTGCAGAAAATGCAAGCGACATAGCAGATGCTGCTATGAATTAAACTATGTCGGAGGTTATTGAAAAACATGGATTTAAAGATAAGTCAGCCAATCCAATGATTCAGTAAACACGCACTACTTGGAGCTGGCCTATGCGGTCATACTCCTCTGGGTACATAGCAAGACCGATATTGATACTGGCCACGGATACCTATGTTGATCATCTCTCATTTGCAAAGAGTGCTGATCATTTAATCATCTCTGAAAGAATTTACGAAAATAAACTCAAAGTTTATTTGCTTTTGCTTTTGAAAATCTCATCTCCAATCCACCTTTGGATCAAACATGCAGTTCATAGGCCTCATCTTTTGCAAGAGGATTTAGCGAAATATTGCTATTTGAACAAACCGGACAAGAGTTAATGATGTGTACATTTTTTTGTGTTGATTTAAAGATGGTTGCACTCCAAAAACATGATTTACAAAGTACGAACTGACGAGCAGGGGTATTATAAGAGATTTCCACCTGGGGATTAACAGAATAATACATTTCAATGTTAAGTTTGTACTATCCTTCATATATCAATTGCCAAATGAAAGTTCATAGAATACTTGATCCTATATAGAGATAAGCTGCTCTTAGTACTTTATA
>CAKOFP010000149.1 GCA_933226995.1 Candidatus Nitrosopolaris rasttigaisensis
ATCCTATTTATTCTACATTTGCACAATAATAATTTAGGTGTAGATTTGGCTTAAAGAAGAGAGGATTAGGGATAGTTTGTTCCTGTGTGGTTCATAATTCTCCTATCACCAATCCCTCTTTTCATTTAAGCCATCTGCACTCTTTTAGATTTAAACAATAACGACGTGTAAAAAATTAAGTGAATAGATATCAGTATAAGATTCAATACCTTTTCCATATAAAGTCTGATATGATTAATAGGTCGTTTCGTTATGTATTAGTGATAATACTGTATACGATTTCGCAAGAGGAAACGCAAGCTACGAGTAGGAAATCGCGTCCAAGCCCAAAGACGGATATAATTAAGATTTCTGCACAAAAAAATAGAAGCATAATGAGAAAGTCAGTCTTGTCCTCGTCTTCCTATCCAAGATTAACGATATAGTCCCAACATAAGGACGACACTTAAGAACACTGACGGGTACTGAGAGCGAATTCTTCTATTATTTGATTATTACTGGCGATTAAAAGCAGAACACGGTGCAATTCTATAGCTTGCGTTAAGGAAATTGGCTCAGCGCCGGCAGTAATGAACTTATTGGGTCTGCAACAAAAATGAAATAAGAACACAAATATTCAAGGTCTAAAAATAGTAAAAAAATGCTGTCGTTGACTTCGTTCGAATGTTAAAACCACGAAATAGGTACTTGCTGGGGATTATCGTTGTGAAGTAGCAACGCTGCTGCTAATGTCGGCCTGTAAAGCCTGTTCCCTCATAACCATTGCCACTGTGGTTACTGCCAACGCTGCTGTTATTACTATAACCGCGCCTAAAGCTAACGTTAATTTAATCATATTTTCTCAAATAGAAAGTAAGTATTAAAGGTCTGAATTAGCAGGGGTTATCTGGATAACATAATCCAGATTAATCGTTACAAAAGCCTAAATAGTTATTTTCTGCCTTTTACTATGTATTTGATCCCATTCTTTAGACCAATACTAACCAGCCGGAAGCACGCTCAAAGCAATTTCCAGTTTAAGTCTTTAGAAATAATTGCGATAATATCTCTAACATTCTTGTTGTTGCTTGGCATACCAGGGAAATCTAATATCTATGCTCTACCGATCGGCGGTCATTCACTTGGAGGTGCTGGTGGTATTGGCGGTGCTGGTGGTATTGGCGGTGCTGGCCCGCTATCAGGCAATCAACCAAATAGTATCGGCGGGGGTCCTCGATCAGGACCAAATCCGACTACAAACTGTATTGGTTCTGCTGGTCTCTTTCCTTCATCCACCAATTGTGCAAGCCCAACTGTATTACATCCCTCCAACGCTCCTAACACGGCTGTAGTACAACCGAGCAATTGTAATGTCCCTACTTCGGTACATATCAATACTCCGAAGAACATTGTTGTACATCCTGCAACCACCAGCTGTGCTAATCCTAACGTTGTTCATCCCTCCAACGCTCCTAACACGACAGTAGTACAACCCAACAATTGTAATGTCCCTACTTCAGTACATCATACCAATGCTCCATCCACCGTAGTAGTACATCCTAGCAATTGTCCTCCTCCCAGTTCAGGAAGCTCAAATTCCTTAACAGTTAATAATGTACAAAGCTCCAGTAGTAGTGGAAGTTCTACTACAAGTCAAACTACTGTGACTCCAGTTGCGAATGCTGGGTCAAACCAAAACGCACATTCATCCGATCAAGTCACGCTCGACGGAACTAAGAGTTATGACCCGAATGGCCATTCGCTTGCTTTCTCTTGGCTACAATTAGCAGGGGGTCCTGTCGTGGTAATGTCAAGTGACAATAAAGCTAAACCAACATTCACAGCACCATTAGTTACAAACACGACTAATTTGACATTTCAGTTGATAGTGAATAATGGAAACGCTGATAGTAACCCATCTTATGTGTCTGTAACGGTTACACAGTAGATCGATAGTTTACGCGTTATCTAATTAACGATACTGATAATAATATACTATACTTTTCTTTTTACCTCACATCCACTTTAACACAATTATTTTTCGACCTAAACTCATCATCCGATATAAACCGAATTAGCTCTTTATCTTCATGAAACCCTTCTTATAATATTGTTATTACCTGTTTCTGAGATTAGAATTTTGAGACCCTTACTAATTACTGATTAAAGCTAGTCAATGTACATGAATTCTTATTGGTTCTGTCTTTATCTCTGCTTCTCAATGGGCCAATTTAATTCTTGGCTCACAAAGTGCATCATTTTTATAGCTTCACACCGTCGCTGAAGAGTTGTGTTCGGAATTGAAAAATCTTTTATTTATTGTCATGTAGTTAATATCAACCTTTATTACTCCTTTCTCATCTTTTAGTTGCTTTTCTACGATAGACTTGCAACTAATTCAATACATTCCGACTACCCTGAACAAAGCTCTTTCAGTTGTCATGTTACCTTAGCTAGTTCTTTCATCCTAAAAACATAGTTACGGGCTATCCAACTATGTGTTTTGTCAACATCAAGTAATTTTTTGTTCTACACTTTTGCTGGGGTGCTAGTGTTACTTAATCTAATTGCAGCACATATTTATTTTGACACGGGGGGAATTGTGTGCACCAGAATTGCTACCGTTCTTTTGTGGTACTTTTAGCTGCCCCCATTCTTAGTCGTTACAGAATTCGAGTATATGATTGCAGATTGTCATGTTGGAATAACGTTCACTTACTAACGTTTTCATCTTCAAACCATACCTGTGCCTCGTCACTAAGGTTAGAACGATTGTATTTTCTAAGACAATCTATACAAAGAAACATTGGGGAATCAATATATGGTCTCACGTCAGCTATACTAAAGAAACCAACAGCCTTACGACAATGATCACATGTTAAGATAGCGTCATAATCTTTTAAATCGGTATTTTCATCGTTTACTAGATCACTAGGAAGAATTGGATCACACTTTGGTTCAAGTGTTGCAGTTTTAGGATTAAATACAAAATCATCAAAACTACCATTTGCGGTATTATTTTGTTGATGTATATTGTTTTTATTGTTATTTGTCATGTTACTCCTTCTGCTCCATTGTTGTCCTGTAGGTAATTATTTATCTCTTCCAAGCATATTATTCTTAACCTTAATGTTTGATAAAACTTACCTTGGCTACGAAAGTTCTCACTCACAGTTCACCCCGCCGTAAACCAACACAAAACAATGGAAGATTTAACATGACCTTGAATACTCGTTATCTCTTTCTCCAATTCATAGTACTCAACGCTTGCGCCTGAACCTGATGCGTGCACACCCTAGAAGGAAATTTTTATTACCTAGCATATAGATGCGTTCCCTATGGGATTGTATGGAATATATGGAAGCCATTCTCCGGAAAGTTGTCCGCTGAACGAAGTGGAAATTAGAAGACTTGTCATAAAAATGGCCGGACAACTTGATAAAGTTCTCGCTAAAAACAACGTAAAGATGCTACAGCAGTATCATTCGGGATTAGAACACACATTTCTATGGATCGTAGACGCACAAGACGCTCATTCGGTACAGAACTTTATGGTCGAATCAGGATGGGTAAAGTTTAATGCCTTAAAGATAGTTCCGTTGACAGCTTACGAAACCCTCATTGAAAAATGCCAAAGTCTAGGGACTACATGATTGAAGGGCAGGGCTTAGAATCGAATGTGTCCCATAAGCAACTCGCACGTCACGTATTTGAACTGTATCATTAGGAGTTTTTCGCTCACGTCTATTACTAACGAGGCAGCCTCAACAATTACCAAAGTCAAGATTCTAACTAGATATTTATTGATCCCATCTTACCCTTGTCCAAGCCTTTCTCGGATCATATCTCTCGTAATATCGTCGTTTTTCTGTATCATATTTTTACCTAAATAGATCCGATGATCTATGACGCGAGGAAAATTATATGATTCTTTTCCGTGTCTTACGCCTCGAAGTATCCAGCGAAATTAGGAGAATGGGTTGCAACATCAGAACCAGCTGCAATTCATCTTCTAAAAAGCATAAGCGCTATAAGACTGGTCTCGAGGATCTTAATAGGAGGTACTTCAATGAATTCATTTTCTAGCACCATTTATGATCGTCCTAACATTGCTTTGTGGTTCACATAACAAATGGCGATTTTGCATAGCTAATAATCCGCGGGAGAGGAATCTTGTCTGATGCGAGAGTAAAAGAGTGCTCGCTTAATAAGATAAAATGGGAGAACAATTACGAGCAAAATGATACACATGATTAGCATCCAAGTTCCAGTATTGTTGTGACTGTTGACCGAATAAAAAAGATATACCGGCTTATCTAAGACACTAAACATCAATCCTGCAAGTCCCATTATTCCGTTTAGGGCAAACAAGGCAAATAACTTGAATGACTCCCCTAAAGATCTTACAGCGAGAAAGCTCACAGCACCAACTACTACGAATGAGATATGTTGCGCTATATGTACTTGTTCGTGTGATTGCGCGAAATCGAAAACCGAAGGTATATGCCAAAATGCCAACAGGGCAGAAGCTATGATAATCCACACGTAGCCATATCTATTGACTGAAAAGATTGTGCGGAGGAACTTGGTCCAAAATAGGATCAGTGTCCCTTTTAGATCGGTTTTTCTTTTTGAATTCGAAGAAACCAGAAGTTTTAGAATTATTTCAGAGACCTGTACAGATAATACCCCAAGAAAAAAGAACAAAGTATGTTCTATAACCATATGATACGCCAAATCCCTTTCTGTAAATTCTAAGAAAGCCGGTTGAATAGACATTAAAGTAAGTATTGTAAAAGATGTGATTATCACATAACTGCGGATATTTCTATTAATAAAATTTGGTGACATATAATCTCCACTTCAATCGTGCATATTTTTTTCGACGATGAGAATATGACAATATCGGACCCAGTATAACGAATAAAAGTTTCAAAACACATCACCATATAAAAGCCTCCTGAATAATGACTAATTAAATCTACTTTCTCCTGTACCGGATAAGAAACGGCCACTATCTTTAGTATCTTCGCCATTACTACTGACCCACATTTCCGCCACTAGAAGCGATGAGATTAGCCGTCATCCATGGGTGTATAGTACAATGATATGGGATTGTTGCTTGCCCCTTGATTATAGCTGAGCCGGAAGAACCAGGCTGAATAATACCGGTATCAAAAGAATTGTCAGCAGCAGTTGCTGTGTGCGGAGCCGAATCCTGATTAGTCCAGGTTATTTTGGCACCACCTAATACGCTAGCAGGGTTGGGCAAATAGAATATTTTGACCTGATGAGTAGCAGCTCCTTGTGGTATTGATATCTGGGTAGTCAATTGTGAAGCTCCTCCAGCGGTGGTATTGTCGGTTCGGTTATTAGCGATATTACTAGTAGTACTACTCGATACGCTAGATGTCTGTTGGGATGAGCTAATACTAGCTTGTCTTTGGGTTGTAACTGAAGAGACATATATTGTGGCAATAGCTGCAACGGCCAATGCTATACCTATTCCAAATGTTGCTTTAGAGAGAACAGAGTTCAATAAATCATCAAAGCTGGAGTGGTTCTTATACTATTTGCTATTTGAAAAAAGACTATATAGTGGGAAGATAAAACGGAAACACGGCTAATAATAATCACCTACTGTCAAACGCGACCTTGTATATCCGGGGCTATTATTTCGAAACAATATTGAAGACGATTGGAGGACAAAAGTCATGGTAGGAGTGCAGCTTGCTTCAGAATTAGGCTTCGGCGTTCCATGGCTTGTAGAAGTTTTGACTATGGCCATAGTAATTGCCACAGGATTTTTTGTTTACGTTGCATTATCTACCAAGTCAAAACATGTAGTGTTAGGGGGTTTTGATAAAGCAAAGCATGAACTAAACAAGTATCATGCGGAGAGATATTGGGCCATTTTTGTTGCTGGCATGCTCATTTGGCTTTATATCCTAGGTTATCCATGGATGCCACCTGTCGCTTTTTCCAATGCACTTCAGCATACTGGAAAAGTGCATATAGTAAAGGTTACGGGTGGCCAGTGGTTTTGGGTACTTCAGGATGGAGGATTTTCTAGTGGTCAAAGTCATGCAAATATGAAGAAAACTAGTACAAATGTATCTGCCGAGGTTACTTCATTTGGAACAGGAGGAGTTATGGGGACTACTGCTGCTAGCGGCGAAGTTAAAATCAAGGTTGGTGAGGTAGTGAAATTTGTTGCCCGGTCTATTGATGTAAATCATGGATTCACCATTCTATCTAGCTCAAACAGTATGGACTCACCATTAATGCAGATGCAAGTTATTCCAGGATTCGATAACATATTTTATTACACATTCAACAAACCAGGTACTTACACCATAAGGTGTCTGGAATATTGTGGCTGGAACCACCCATATATGATATCGTTAGTCACCGTAGTGTCGGCTTAAAGGGTGATGATGATGGTGATACAAAAAACAGAATGAAAAGGAGCATGGAATAAGGTTGCAACATGCGAATTATGATAAAGAACATGGTCCAGCACCAGAGTATGAAATCACTAAGGATCTTTCCGACTTAACTCTGATGTTTATTGTTGCATCCATTATCTACTTTCTAATTGCAGGTTCCATGGCAATTGTCATGCGCGTAATACAGTCAAAGTTAATGCTAATGGGTGGAAACCAGCAAGAAACTTTTGGCCTTTTCTATGCTGCCTTGACAGTACATGGTCAAGTAATGTTCTTTGGATTTGCATCTATGGTTACAATAGGAATAAGCTATTATTTGATAAGCAAATTTGGAAAGAAACCACTATTTAGTATGAGATTGGCTATTTGGTCTTTTTCCTCCTTGAATGCTGGAGTAATACTTGTAATCGTGACAGGCACGATGTTTTTGGGTGCCGGCTGGTATGATTTGATGCCTCTTATATTCCATCCAGGAAATAATGGCTGGAGTACGCTTTCTGCTGTAGCGTTTTTAAACGCTCAAGTTCTGATTGCTGTAGGGATAACCTTATTTTGCATCAACATTATTGCTACTGTTTTTTCAGGCAAGATTGGAGCTGGGTTGGAAAAGACAGAGCAAGCAGATGACGATAGACACAGCTCTAAATCAGATGAAGGAGATAAAGGCCGTGCTGATTTCTTGACTCTACAAGATATGCCCGGTACCACAAGGTGGATTTCCGTCTTAGGTATAAGCTCGTGGCTTCCAAAAAGGTCAAGACGTCTTGTACCAGCAGTCTCTGTAGTTGTGACTGGAGTATTTGTAAATGCGTTTGTACAGCTCATTGGCAATACCGGCCTCTACACACAATTAGCAACTGGCTTTTCATATTTGATGAATCCTAATTTTCAGCCAAACTGGCTGCTAACAAAAGATGCTTTTTGGTTCTTTGGACACCCTATCGTATATTTCACGTTATTTTCATTCCTTGGAGCAGTTTATTATTATATACCAAGATACACCAAGAAAACGGTTCCTTATGATAAGTGGGCATATAGGTCGTGGCCCTTTTATTTCATTTTTACGATGTTAGTCTTTCAGCATCACAGCTTTCTAGACATGCCAAATCCAGTCTGGTTTCAGATACTCTCACAAACGGCGAGTTTTGGTATTATATTTCCGTCAGGGCTCACAATTATGACTGTAATGATGTATATTTTCCGTTCACGAATAAAATGGAACATTTCTTCAATGTTTTTCTTGGCTGGTATTGCAGGCTGGGCATATGGTGGATTTAATGGTGCCCAAGAAGGATGGTGGGGAACAGACGTATACTTACATAACACGTTAAACGTAGTTGGACATATCCATCTAGTAATACTAACTGGTAGTATGCTCTTTGCTTTGGGATTAATTTATTCTATTATACCGGATATTACAAAGAAGCGTCTTAATAGGACGCTTGGAGTAGTTCATTTGGTACTAACCGTTGTCGGGGGCTTTGGACTAGCGCTAATGTTTACATATCTGGGTTTTGCTGGCTTTATCAGAAGGGAGGCAGATGTACCTGCGCAGTTTAGCTGGGCTCTTAGCTGGCTCCTATTTTTTGCTCTTACAGTTGGGTTTGCCCAAATAGTGTTTTCTTATAACCTTTTTAAAACTTTAAAGCGAAAAGCTACTCAAGAGGAAGTACAAAGTCTTAAAACCTCGTAACATATGTTGAATACGTACATCATTTTTTTTGCAAGCAATAATGCGCTTTCACATTTTCCAACTCTTCCCTGTTTGGCAGATCCATTGCAAAATAATTGAATCCAATTTGATCAGGTTGAGCAGGCACAGTACCTATTCAGGGGTTTTCGTCTACTTTTCTGAACAACACAGGATCCAGAAATATAATTTACATTATTTTAAAATAGGCTAAACTAACGACCTTCGAGTGAGTTCTTTTTGAGTCGTAATCTATTAGAGGTCTAAACCTTTATACTTCCTTTCGTTAAAAAACGTGTGATTACAATTAGGATAGCAATTATTCTCGCTATGGCACTATTTGGTATATCACTGATTTCCGCAGTGGCAGTTGCACCACACACATGCGCTCCTGTCACAATCAAACAGTGATGATGATGGTATTAGTTCGATAGTCCCTGGGCTTGACAACGACGCAAAACGACTGACTTCACAAGCCAGTGATTGCACTCCATTGCCACAACACATTGCTTGTTGAAGTGCTTTGTATTGTAGACGTGAGACATGCATAGATATTTAGGCGTGGTGAGCAAGTCAGATTCCCTGGGTAATCCTTTGAGTCCCGCCTAACAAGCAGTGAGTCTGCCTATTTCTGTAATATTACAACGCTAACAAAATACTAAAAGTTAACGAAGGTGTGCTGTATTTAATACGGCAAAACCCATTTATAGAATAGATCAGTAGGTTGCTGACATTTTGTCAGTAGAATCCTTAAATATCATAGAATTTGGGTCAAGTTAATTCTTCTGGCAATGGGAATTAGCTCTGATTTGGATCTTTATGGTAGATTTCGATATGCTCCGAATGATTAACTCGATGTCTCTGATTGCCGTCTTATTTCATCGTATAGTTCCATCGTCTTAGGAGCATTGATAATGGCAGCCTTATCCTTTTCCGAAGCTAGAATAAAGCTTTAGAGACCAGTTGCGATACTAGTAATCTTATACTTGTATTTGAGGCCAACATGAAGGTTAGTTATTATGGCTTCTTTCTAAATATTGACAATGATAGTACTACGAACAGCAACAGGTACTTCAGGTAATGGTAATGGAAACGGATACAACGGCGGTGTATCAATGTAGTAAACTGTAATCCAAACACAGATCAGATAATATGATTTGATAGAGCTAGTTATGGACAATGCAATCTTGGCGACAATTTCGTTGCTAATTGTCACATTCTCACTTTTAGGAAAATCGGAACTGACTCTCTTTGAGCCCCTCAAATGATACTTGTCGCTGTAATTTTTCCAACGAATGTGTCTTTTGTCACATGTAGAGTTTATGTATAGAGATTACATGTCTGAAACTCGGTTTACCGACATTGCTCGGATTTCCGACCATAAAAAATAGGAACTTTGGAATGGACCTAGTATATATAGAACCTAATTAGCTAATGCTTTTTCTATGCAAGAGCTAATTAAAATGATCTAAAAATAATAGAAGATAAGCACATTAAGGCACATCAACGCCCCACGTCAATCTTGGTAGTAGCAACTGGTATTTTTTGATTAATTCATGGTAAGTTGCAACAATTCTGTCTCGAATATACTGCTTATCCATCATATCCCAATCTTCATCTTCCTTGGCCAATCGGATTTCTTTTTGACAGAATTTGATTTCCCCCTCAACTGTTTGTTTTAGTAAGAGGCATTCCTCTCTCGTAAATTCACAATGGCGTACTGTTTCGTCACTATATGACATTAATAGACAATAGAACCTAGTCCCCTAAACCTTTTTTCCTTCTCTCTTCAGCAACTGCTTTCAAGGTAGCCATTTCTTGTTCCCATTTTTTTGAGCCGGCTTCTACTTGCTTTTTCTCCTCTTGAAGTGCTGCTACTCGTTGGCAGACTCCGCAGTTTTTTCACCTGTGCTTTTAAGGATTCAATCTCTGCAATCTTTTCCTCCAACACTTCTACTTTTGTTTTCAATCTGTTTTCTTCGTTGATGGTTAAATCATCTACAACTTTCAGATATGCTTCTAACAACTCTTCTGGCCTAGGCATTACATAGGAATCCTCAACGTCTATAGTATGACCTGTCAGAATCTTTCTATACTCGCTATCAAGCTTAACACTTTTCATTGTATTGGTACAGAATTTCCTAAGTCCATGCACTGTAGGAATTGCACCCCTGAATTGCCCAAGTTTTTCGCCCTTCTTTTCTGTGATGGCATGACGTGAACTCTTTATATTACAGTGTCCGTTCATCTACCCATTTGAGAAATAAAGAAAATGTGATCATTTATGTCCTATTTTTACTGACTTCGACAGCTGTACTAATACTAGTAGTATCAATCCACCCTGCCAACGCCAGTACTTCGGCCGCATTGTCGAGGCCACACATTCTTCGCTATACCGCCGTAGGAATAGGTGCAGCAGTTATCATAGCTGTAGGTGTAATCCTATATATGAAAAGACGCCGTAGCATTTCAAGCGGAGACGCACCTAAGAGATACTAGGAGCAGGGTTCATACTGGACCACGCCAGTCTAATGATCATTTCATATCAAACACGCCGCACCAACAAAAACCGATGGATGGCAGATTACTCCGGAAGGTTTGTTAATTAAGAATTCTCGCATGGAAGTTGCTACTTACTTTATCAGCTGCCTATCTTCTCAAACTCTCGCTTGGGGATCGTGTAAGAACACCTTTTGTCTAACATTGATATCTAATCCATATCCTAGAAAATTGTCGTCAAGCAATATTCGACTTGTGAAATAACCAACATCTACACAAATAGTGGCATGGATATCATTTGTCAATGTCATTTGTCCTGATTGCAATTTTTTAAACTGCGGCCCATGAAAGCAATCTCTAGCTACTATCAAACAAGGTTTGCTGTCTCCATCTAAATATTCGTACGAGCATAATTCCCACACTTTTATAAACCACGGCAAACACTAGAACATTTGACCCGTTAAATGGAAAAAAATGTTGATGGAGGACTAGCAACAGTAAAAAAGATATTGACACCAATTGATAGATCTGGATATAAAGAAAAAATTCTGGCATTTGCGATATCCCTAGGAAAAGCATGGGGAGCGGAAATAACAGCCATACATGTGATTGATCCGGGCCGTGGTGTACCTGGCGGTAGAGTTAAAGAAAAGGAACTGGAGAGAGAAGAAGAAGCGAAGAGAGAGGCGGAAATTTTACTAGTTCAGTCTGTTGACCCTTTGGCACACAAAGAAGGAATTAATATAAAAAAAGATGTTGTTGAAGAATCTGACTCAGTTGCAAAATCGATAATTGGCTATGCAAAGAAGAACAATATGGACGTTATCGTGATTGGTACTAAGGGTATGACTGCAGTGGAAGATTTTTTTTTAGGAAGCGTCGCCAATAATGTCATTCACCATGCACATTGTTCAGTATTTGCAATCCGCTGATGTCTCGAATGATTGTGTTCAATAAATCATTTTGAGATTGTATAATGTTGATCGATCTAGAGAAGATAATGACGGCGTATCTGTAGATAATGTTATGGTCTGTGGATACAGTAACGTCCTAAGGAGTAGCTTAGAACTCACGAGAAAGTAATATTATTCAAAGATGTCTGCCGGCATCACAAAGAAGAAACAATGGCAAATATTTTCTTCATTCAGTAGAATGGTTTTTGGAGCTCAAAAATTGATCGGAAAGGCTCAATACTCATCGAAACTTGAAGCAATCGGCTGCATTGAAATGCCGGAATTTGCAACTGCAGGCTGTAGCAAGCTTGATTATTTGATATACAATGCTGAGATCAAGGAGATACTGGTTAGCCCCCAGCACAACAACAACATCTATTTCGTTACTGAAAAGGAAAAAGCGTACTCAAACGAGCTTCAACGCCAACAAAACCCTCAAATATGCAGTTCAACTCATGAATCTGGTCATAATGTTAAGCGTTCCCGATCGCAGACGACACACCACCCAAATTTACCGTATTCGACTTGGATATATACTTCTGAGAACTAGTATAATTGCAGACATCAATGAAGATACTTTCTGTGAATGTGTCTCTTCCACGTGAGGTACTCTTTAATGACCAAGTTGTTACCACAGGAATTTTCAAAGAACCGGTAGAAGGTCGTATTAATCTTCACAAACTTAACCTAGATGGTGATAAGCAAGCAGATTTGACCGTACATGGCGGAATCGACAAGGCTGTCTACTCATACCCTGCAGAACATTATGAGTACTGGCAACGGGAATTTCCTAAAACAAGAATGGCTTGGGGCATGTTCGGAGAAAATTTCACGACCGAGGGATTAATGGAAAATGCTGTTAATATTGGTGACAGGTTCCAAATTGGTTCTGCGAAATTAGTGGCGACGCAACCTCGAATGCCTTGCTACAAACTCGGAGTTAAATTTGGACGAATGGATATTATCAGACAGTTTCTAGCCAGTGGTCGTCCTGGAATTTATTTTAGAGTATTGCAAGAAGGAAAAGTTGGAGCTGGTGATTCAATACATCTTATCAGTAGGAACACGAACAATATCACAGTCAACGATATAGTACAGTTGTATACTCGTGACAAAAAGAATATTGAGAAGATGCAACGAGCAGCTAGAATTAAAGACTTGCCTGCAGGATGGAGATTCCATTTCCTTGAAAGAATTTCTGAAATAGACAAATCTATAGGAGTCACTGGTTCAATTGCAAAGTAAACTAGTTGATGGTTTCGGTAGGATTGGCAGAAAGTTAAGGATCTCAATTACAGACAAATGCAATATGCGGTGCGTGTATTGTATGCCAAACGGTAATACCGAGTGGTTTGAAGATAATAATATTTTAACCTACGATGAAATCGTCAAACTTGCTACTATTCTAGCTAGACTAGGTATCGAGAAGATAAGGGTAACAGGGGGTGAGCCTCTTGTTAGACCTAAAGTAGAAGATCTAATCAAGTCATTATCCAATATCGATGAAGTTAAGGCTATCAGTATGACGACGAATGCCCTGCTACTGAGAGATAAGGTGATGCAGCTCAGAGATGCAGGGCTGTCAAGCATAAATGTCAGTTTAGATACATTCAAAGAAGATAGGTTCAAAGCAATTACTGGCATACGAGGACTCAGCAAGGTTATGAAAGCCATACGAGTAGCAGACGATGCTGGATTGAAAATAAAGATTAACAGCGTCATAATGAGAGGGTGGAACGATGATGAAATTCCAGATTTTGCTAGATTTGCCAGATTTACAGGCTATACTGTGCGGTTCATAGAGTTCATGCCCTTAGACGGATCAGGTATATGGGAACCAAATCTAGTTGTTACTAAGGACGAAACCATTAATAGAATATGCAAAGGTGTAAAGGAGCTT
The DNA here is from genome assembly GCA_933226995.1 of Candidatus Nitrosopolaris rasttigaisensis. Classification (GTDB taxonomy): domain Archaea; phylum Thermoproteota; class Nitrososphaeria; order Nitrososphaerales; family Nitrososphaeraceae; genus Nitrosopolaris; species Nitrosopolaris rasttigaisensis. The sequence goes on from CAKOFP010000149.1 coordinate 13,471, forward strand.
GTGCGCATTGAAAATAATAATAGTTCCGAACCTGCAACGCTATATTCTTTTGTTGATGGAATTGGTACTGTAGGATTTATTCCCTCAATATCAGAGCCATTCTGCGGTAATTGTGACAGATTAAGGATAAGTTCTGATGGCAGATTATTGACTTGTCTTTTTGAAAGTCCGGGTTATGATCTTAGGAGTATGTTACGAGGTAAAAGATCAGAGAATGAGATCAGCGAATATATTCTCCAATGTGTTAAGAAAAAACCCGAAGGAATAATAAAAATCATACGGACAAAATCGCTCAAGCCAACGCTAAATTTTATGCATACAATAGGTGGCTAGTTAATCGGCATGCATAGCATCCGATCAACGTTGCAGCCGTGAATGCGAATCAGGACAATAGTTTACCAGAGCTTTGCTCCTTCACGCCCTCAGAAGGTTTCTAATCATTTTTGGCTATGATATCGGACGGTAATTGGGAATGTTTTAAAAGTCGAAGAGCAAATCATCTTCAATTAATTTGTACCTGCCCTGCAATCAACTGCACACCTACCACAGTATTTTTTTTAAATCATGATATTATTATCGACATTGTCAAACTTCTTTAATGGCTGGATTCGGCCAGCATACACAAAATTTTTGTCTGTTTACATGACTTGATTCAGGTATTTTCGGCGTGTTATCAGATTTATTGATGGAGATAAAAGTTCTGTATGGTGTAGAATGTACGTTGATACTGACATATCCCTTTCCTGCCTCGGAAATGACAACAACAGCAGAGCAAATTAGACAGAAAACCCAAGTGTTGGAAAAAAACCTGGTATTTATCCAAAAACGTTCAGGTAGCAGGAAAGTGTCAATATGTAACAGAATTAAGATCTTGTATTGGATATTGAAGGAAATAGAGAATGATGATGATGAAATCTAATTGCTTGATCGCTTCAACTAGCGTTCTTTTATTGGCGTTTGTATTATTATCACCTACAATTGTAATGGCACAAGTAAGTCCTTGGTCCTTGTTCCAGCAGCTATGTTCGATAGGGAGGCTAGCTACAGGTCCCCAGTGCACTGGACTTTTCCAGGGACAGAATCAACAGCCACAAATACCAACTGGACAAAATCCATTGACACAGCAGCAACTTCAACAATTACAGCAACAACCTTTTTCAAGCACAACAATCCCAACCACTGGCCCTGTTCAGACAGTACCAACAATTTTAAGCCCTGTTATAGCAAACGCAGGTCCAAATCAAGTAGTAAGTAGAGGCGCCATCGTCACACTAGATGGTACTGGATCTACCGGTTCGGTGTCGACTTTAAACGGTGTACAATCGACCGTAACAATCACACAGTATTTGTGGCAGCAGACTTCGGGACCTACGCTTACATTAGGATTGACTGGAGCAAATACAGCTAGACCTACATTTACTGCCCCAACCAACGCGACAAGTCTAGTCTTTAGTTTATCTGTGCAAGATTCGACCGGTCTTATCAGCAATCCTGCGACAGTATCAATTTCTGTGCAATGAAGTAACAGCCAGATAGTTGGTAGTAGCAAATGTAGACATCAATGGGAAGGCGATCGACGACAAGACCCCTACTCCTAAGTATACAGCTATTTGCACTATCTTGGTTGACGGTTATATTAACTACCTAACTTACCTTTAGTAATCGTATGTCACACTAAAGAAGGCCGCAGACTTGGAGAGATAGAAGGAAGACCTAAGGTGGTATTCTCACCCACTTTCGATGTTAGTAAGTTGGTCATCATAAAGAGCATCAAGACTCGCACAAAAAAAATTGAGCTTGTACTGCTTCGGTGTGAAGACCGTATGCCGTTGGTACCTTTAAAGCCGGAAATAAACGGTATACAATCTTAAGTATGTCACCTATCATATTTTCTTTGGGGTTTCATACACGTGTGTCTATCATTTTGATGGGTGGACAGGATGACACTATTTGGCCAGAAGAAAACTAGACGATAACAATACGACGCAGGTATTAACCGGGAAAGAGATTGTAATAGATGCAGAAGTGGTTTTTTGGATATAATAATCAGAAATGCAAACAGATTGCAACGTCTTACA
>CAKOFP010000150.1 GCA_933226995.1 Candidatus Nitrosopolaris rasttigaisensis
ACTATAACTGGAGCAGCTAGAAAGTGGAGGTTGGAACTGGAGCAGCTAGAAAGTGGAGGTTGGATCTGCACCCGTCTTGCTTGTTACAAATGAGATTTGGCCTCCGGCAGCTGCGTCGTGATATCACGTGCCGCCTCAGCTCTATTATGGGTGGTCTTTTCTTGCATGATTCTATTACAATTAGTAGTGAAATCTAGAATACCCTGAGGTCTTCATCAATATACTTAGAATATCGCCCTCCAGCGCCTGTTTTACGGGGGCAAAAGTGGACCTATGTTAGTCATAGCTTTATCTAAAAGCGGATTTATGGTTTAGTATTTCGCTAGTTCAGCGTGGATGTAGTTTTATTAATACCTTCCTTTTCAAGTATCTGTCTTTTCCTTTGTTCGCCATATGCAAAACCACCAATCTCGCCTTTTGATTTGACAACCCGGTGACATGTACCAATATTGGATTAGGATTATTAGCAATGATTCTACCTATTGCTCTAGCGGCCTTAGGGTGTCCCAATGCCTTCGCAATATCACCGTAAGTAGAAACTTTGCCGGGAGGAATTTTACTGAGAAGGGCATAGACGTCCTGATCTGTGATGCTAGTATGACCAGTTTTAACTTTCATTGAGATATAGTAAAGATAAGGTCTAAATATATGTTGAATTGTCTAGATGGCAGGTGGGACACATCCGTATTAGCCTAGAAGTAGTAACTGTCGCGGTCCTTGTCTTCTAGATATATTGAAATTTATCAATTCACTACATGAGAAGAACTTTGATTATAAGAAGTGGGTCAAACCGTCGGCTTTGAGATGCCTCTAAATTGGAGAATGACGTTTTGCATGTTCTAAAGAGATTTCTTTCTTTTTGGCAACCTCAACAGCCTCCCGCTTCTCAGAAGTGTATTCTTGTTCTCGTCCTACAATATCACAATATTATGTGTCTTCCGGGATTCCTGGGTGCTGTCGTGTCCACCAATCCACAATTTCAAGGCAATAGGTTTTCTTTCAACCCAATCTTTAACATCCGGTAAGAAGATGTTTGCTATGATCGCGCACTTTTTAACTAATTCTTATTATAATAACTCTATGTTTGGAAAGGCAAAATGCAAATTATGTGGCGACGATGTTAGATTTGCGTTAAGACATTTGAAACAAAACCATCCCGAAGTATTGGCCGATAAAGATGTGGCTAAGCTCAATATGTCGAGGGTAATTCAAAAATATTTTGATTGATTCTTTTTAATGAAGTATATCGATGAATTGGCAATCTATCTGGAGTAGACTAAAGTTGCTCTATGGTACCGAAAATGCACCAAGAACAATATTGCGGCTCGTCTCTGAAACAAGAATTGATGCTTGCATAGATCATACAGGACCATCGTTGGCGGTCGAAATTGAAGGAGTCAGAGAGAGTATCGTGAGCAGAACGCTTTATTATAAACAATACCTAAACCCAAAGGATGAAGATCGGTCTCACTTTACCTCATCTTGGTTCTGTAGCCAGACGAGAAAATATAATACGGCTAGCAGTGGATGCAGAAGCAGAAGGCATTGATTCCCTGTGGGTAGCCGAAAGGCTACTTTGGCCTTTAAATCCACAAACACCCTATCAACCTACTCCTGATGGTAGTTTGCCAACTTTTTATCAAAATGTATTTGATCCTCTGGAGACGCTCACCTTTGTGGCTGCAAATACAGAGAAAATTGCCCTTGGAACGTCTGTAATAGACATGTTCTTCCATAATCCTGTTGTGCTGGGAAGAAGATTTTCGACACTTGATGTATTTTCACAAGGAAGGGCTATAGCTGGTCTTGGTATTGGTTGGTCAAAAGACGAGTATCAAGTCTCCAACGTACCCTATGAAAGGAGAGGAGAAAGAGCAGATGAATATGTTCAACTGCTGAAAAGGATTTGGACAGACGATGTAGTTGAATTCAAAGGAAAATACTATACCATCCCAGCTTCAAAAATAGGACCTAAGCCGATTCATAAACCCCATATTCCGATCTACCTTGGTGGATTCAGCTCAAATACGTTCAAAAGAATAGTGAATTTTAATCTGGATGGCTGGCTAGCAAGCGTTGGTGGACCTCTAGAATACCTTGACAAGAGTATTAAAGATCTGAGGGACTACGCAGAAAAGGCGAAGAAAGATCCTAACAAATTTGAGATTATCACGCTGACCTTTCCTCAAATAATGGATTCGAATAAATCAAATGACAAAAGATTTCCAATGTCTGGAAGTATTGACCAGATCGGCAGCGATCTTAAGAAGATAAAAGGAATGGGTGTGAAACATGTAGTATTTGCATTCGCTGGCATAGAAGATCTTCATCAAGAGATTGATTTGGCTAAACAGCTTTCGACGTTTCTCAAATGAGCTAGTAGTATTACAAAAATATCTCCCTTTTACAATGACTAAGTTGCAGTTTATCTGACTTTTTTTTTATGCTTGCTTCTGATCAAAAGGATCACAATAACTCTACTAGGAGATATTGGATAGATGATCTAGATAAAATACCTGTTTGTCCATTTCTGAAAGAGGTCTTAATAAAGAGGTTAGAGAAGGGAAACATGTTTATTCTTTGAAGTATGAAAAAGATCATGCTAATGAATTTTTTATACAAACACGTCTCCAAAAAGTAATCAATTCACCAGAGAAC
>CAKOFP010000151.1 GCA_933226995.1 Candidatus Nitrosopolaris rasttigaisensis
CCCAGGAGATAAGCAGACTATGACAATTAGAGTCCTTGACAAAAACTCCAGTAATACTGTCGCAGGAGCCTCCGTAGTGGGAAGAATTACAAACCCAGTCGGACCATTTAAAAAGGTAGGAGGCACTACAGACCATAGCGGTAAGGCTTCTTATTATTGGACAGTCAAAGACGGAGATACAACTGGGAAATATAAAGTGACAACAGACGTATCTGCTCCTGGTTATGAAAAGTACTCGACTACAAAAACATTTAAAGTGACCCCTATCCCTGTTACGACCCCCCGATACAGTTCTTTTCCGTCAACTCATGATTATACCAATACCAATACCAATACCAATAACAAGCACCACAATCACAACCATCTTCCAACTATAATCCCGTCAACTCATGATAATACCAATATCAATAACAACAACGCTCTTCTTCCTCCTACTCCTCCTCCCTCAACCACAGTTACGTCCAAATCAGATGATAAAGTTCCGTTCCTCCTCCCATTCCATTAATCTTGAAAATAGCAGTTGATACATACCGAGCTTCGTACGAGTCTAGTGAATAGTTTATGGAAACATATCTGAGTCATTACTAAATACTGAGATGAATGGGATGGCAAAGCTCATCTGGCACCGAAAGTCGATAACATACCTACTTGTCATTAAATATGTGATTCTATGTAATATGCAATCGAACCTTATGCTTAAGAGCTCTTGAAAACAAATAGAATACCTAAAGTTAGAACTTCGAAATTGGAAAGGAGCACCTCGTGCTACAAGCTATTGACCTTGTCTATATATTCGGAAATTTTCTTATCTAAGATATTATAATATGCATCACTTATCTTTCCTTTTTTGAACAAATGTGAAATCTCTTTTCTGACTAGCGGTAAGTGTAACAAACATTCTTTACTGTTATTATTCTGTTCTAAGCTTTCGTATGCAGTGTCAATTATTGTCATATATTTGTTCAGATGTCTTCTCTGTCTGTTTCTTAGAAACCATCCTACAGTTATCGAAATGATAGAAATTGGACCAAGTATTATTGCTAAATATTGCTCGAGTGAAAGTGTTTCTTTAAAGTTGGCAGTTAATGTGCCGCCGTATTGGGATAGATTGAAACTTAGCGGATTGCTTGAACTGTAAAGCATGTTGGACCATGAGCTAAATTTGAAACCGCGATCAGCATTAGCAGTACATATGAGATTTGTACTATTCCTGTACAGAAAATATGTGTTTGGAAGAATCTGCTGTCCATTGCATTGTATATCTCCTGAGTTAGGAGGATTACTATTAAAACTTACTTTTACTACTATACGGTCTATAATCCCATCTATAATAGACACGGTGTCAGAACCAGTATTTGTAACGAATACCATGTTTGAGATATCGTTAACTGCTACTAGACTTGCGATAAGAGGAAATTTAGCGGTTATGGGCATACTTAAGATTGGATCATGGATTTTATAAGATCCCCCAAGACTTGGATTGACTGTTATTGTGCCTATTACCTTGTTAGCTATCGTATCTATAACGGATACAGTGTTGGATTCAATATTAGTCACATATGCCTTATTTGTGGATGGATTAACAGCGACACCTACTGGCTTTTTGCCAACGGTAATATTGGCTGTTACCTTGTCATTTATCCCATCAACTACAGATACAGTATTTGAGGCGTAATTCGTTACAAGAATTTTATTAGTAGCAGGGTTAACTGCTATACCTACTGGATTTTTACCCACGGTAATATTGCCTGTTACTTTATTTTTTAAACCATCAATAACAGATACAGTATTAGTGCCTATGTTTGTAACATAAACTTTTTTGGTAATAGGATTAACACCTATACCATACGGAATCTTTCCCACGGTAATATTGGCTGTTACCTTGTCAGTTATCCCATCAATCACAGATACAGTATTAGAATTAATATTCGTGACATAAATCCAATTAGCTGATGGATTAACAGCTATACCTACTGGTGAATTCTGCACTGTTATATTATGCAATTTTGTATTTGTTGAACCATCTATAACAGATACGGTATCAGAGCCTCTGTTAGTAACATAAACTCTACTATCGAAAGGATTAATGGCGACGCCATAAGGAAAATCTCCTACAGCAATAGTACCTTCGACGCTGTTACTAGTACCACTTATAACAGATACACTGTTAGAGAATTCATCTGTTATATAGATCTTTTTGGTAACTGGATTTACTGCCACTCCTACAGGATAAGTACCTACCGTAAGTCCTGGCTGGCTTGAATTTGTGTGACCTTGATCAACAATTCCTAAGGAGGACTCAGCTGCGGCTTCTGGAGGTAGATCAATTAGCCCAAATTCTGATTTATGATAAGAATTATTGTATAATTCGAGGTTAATTCCCACAGACGTATCAATATTTTTTATAAATGTTAAAGCTCTTGATGTTACTCCGGTAATAACGGCTTTAGATTGCCTAATGGATGTATTAGACAAAATCCATATAGAAGTGACCACAATTATCAGTACTACTAATGCAATCTGTACGCGATGTCTTTGAATCGTATTAATAATCTCCCGCATCGAATTCTGCAACTCTTATGAGACGTTCTATAAAAAAGTTCTTCTAGAAAGATAATATATATTTTGATTCTATTATTAAATTGGAAAACTCTGTATGTCTCACATAAGATATTTATAAATCAAAGCAAGATAGAAATCTATGAATAGCCGTATTGTCAATTATAACGAAGTATTCTTAATCTTAGCGTTTATAGTATTAATGATTGGGGCAACTGCAAAATTATCTCCGTCTAACGCAACCTCACTGACCCAAGTAAACCCGGGATCCCCACAAGACAAGATTAAACAAATCGTAGATACGAATGCTTTTAGTGATTTGAGTAGAAATATGACATCTTCGACAGGAGATAGCGGCCAATCGTTCGCTAGCAATGCAACAGATACTACCGGTTCGGTCAGCTCTAAAAGCTCAGCTTCCGCTGCCGGTGGCAATACCAATTCGACTAATAAACTTGACGGAGGGAGCAGTAGTACTAGCGGCAGCAGCCTAGCTCCATAATGGATCTTATAGCAGTCGTCCACACCTTGCTAACTCCGGTGGTTCAAGCTCAAGATCGGGTAGTTTAAGCACCTCGTATAGCTTAAGTGGATGAGACCAATTCCATGCTTGAGTCGTAATGACCGATTCATTTAGGACATTTTACGAGGCTGTCAAAATTCGGTTGACGAATAGTAATTAAGAGCCGAGCTCAAAAATCGATCGTAGGCAAATCATCGCACAATATTCAAAAATATATTAGATTGTTAGATGTTCTAGTTTCGCATCAAACTATCAGTACCGGAATTGAAAAGTATGTTCGTTTGATCAAATAAAATGACGATAAATTAAAACATAATGAATACGATAGTTGTATAGCAATTCAACCCACTAAGAATCTATCAAAATAATCAGCTTTGCGGTATTGGCATTTGCTTGGTATTGTCCCTAGTACTTTTATGATTAGTTTACAGTCGACAATACACTCTTTTTCTTTTGGATGTCTCCAATAATGGTGTGTAGTTAATAGGGCAATTAAAAGAGAGTGTCATTTTCTACATGTACAGAGGCTAAAGTTACGCTCCTCGCATCATGTCACGGAAAGTGCGAACATATATAGTTCGACAGCGCGTCTCCAAATGTACATTTTATTTCGACGTTCTTTCCAGCCGGATTAGATGTGGATGCAGCCACGATAGTATTGTGAGTTTCATTCGTAATTTTTTGATTTATCGTATCGGTGCTTACAAATGGATTTGGCAGTGTTACTTGAGAACCTGTATTCGGAGAGGTTGTGGCCATGTTGTTGCTTTTTACATATCCAATATTTGGGCTGCTGTCAAAGTCATTTATTATTGTCGATGTTATAAGATCTCTGGACGCATTTATAGAAGAGATTTCGCCACTTATCGTATAATTAGTCAGGAATTTATCGACTTGGACAGAAGTTGATGGAATTGAATATAGGTTGATTGAATTACTGGTTAATGTTATGCTCTTATTTGGAGTTGGATTCGGTGGAGCAGGGGTACCACGATATTGATTGGTAATAGTACATTGTATGCGGCCACCAGTAGCAGTACCAGAACAGCCTGAAGAATAGCTAGTACTATAACCCGAATTGCCGGATTCAGTAACTTTGTATTTGCCAGCGTTTAAAGTAACAGAAGTACCACTTGATGACCCGGAAAATGATCTTGGTGATGGACCATTACCAGATACAGTTACGGTAAAGTCTGAAGGTTTCTTTGTGCCTCCATTGACATTTGTTGTAACTGTCAAGAACGTCTGTGAGCCTGGAAGAGGTTTAGGGGGTTGAGTAGAATTTGAGCTTAAAGATGGGATAATATTGCTACTGGCAGCGTCTATACTACCAACGCTAGTTAGAGATATTGCCAAAGTGATGAGCAAGATAACGTTTCCTACAACGACCGCAGTTGAATTCGAATTCAAGAGTCCACTTTTCATGTTTAGTAGCATATACAAAATCCACGCTGGTATTTATGCTAATCATATACCACAACCAGAATAATCTTAGGAATTAAGTTTTTAGTATGCTTAATGGCTGATTACCTGTCACAGGCTCGTTAGGCCGGTGATCTAAATGACAAACAAAAGAAGGCTGTCCAAACAGTTGGCAGAAAAGCTTGAAGCATTCGTTGGAGATGTATTGAATGTTTACAAGCATGATATGGGTAAGCTATCTTTATCAAAATACGATGTTCATTGTGTTGAATTGATAAATAGCACAATTTCAGTTCTGACACCAATACTATTGAAAAGCAATAGAACTCAATTCCGATATTAGGACTACAAAGGAAGATAGCGTTTTCTGCGATCCAAAAAGAATAGAGCAGATTTTGTGTGGTGTTTTTGTTTCTAATAGTCATAATAGCTATTCCCTAATTATCGAAGCCGGATAGTAAATATTGGTAATCACACTTCTAAAAGCAGTTAGTACTATCTGCGCATCCAGAATCACTAGTTCGGTCTTATTCGATCGATATTGTTATCACACAACACTATTATCCTGCAGGATCAGAATTAGATATAACCGTGGGTGTCGTAAGGACTGCCGGTATTATATTCATCGGAACGGCTGTGTTATTAATGACAATCGTCCTTATCTTCTTTTTCTTAAAGTTGATCACACCCATGCTGTTGATCCTTACTGGCTTAATTCTCTTAATTATTATAATTTGCATCGGATTATGGTTGATGGGAAAGTTTCGATGATTCATCTAATTCTCTCACACCTCAGAATCTTCAGTTACCCCATACGGCCGGTTGTAATTTTACGTAACCTCTCGTCTCATCATCCTCCTAAATGCTTAGCCAGATTTCAGTAAAAATTTAGGTCTGTACCTTACGATGGTATTTCTGCCCATAATTATCCAGATATGAATTAATGACATTCTACCAACTAACAGGAAGCTTGGACACAATATCTGACACTAAAGTAAAGGCTACAAATCATGATTTCGATGCTGGAGGCAAGCAGAAGTCAGAAAGCGTAGTAGATGTTATAAAATTAATGTCTGATGACAAATCACTCCTTATCTTTAACACCATCTTTCTTGCGAGTGGAGATAACAGCGAGAGTCTCAGAGCTCAATTGAAACTCACAAAGAAGCAATACTATTCGAGAATATCTCGTCTCATCAAAGCTGGCTTCGTGAAAAGGCAAAAAGGCAGATATTTTGTTACCGCATTTGGTAAGGTGGTCTATAATGCTCAAAAATTACTTGGCACTGCTGTCAAGAACTATTGGAAACTTCGAGCAATCGATACCCTAGGAGTAGCAAACGATGATATTATGCCTAAGCAAGAACGTCGCAAGATAATAGATATAATGATAGGCAATCTACAAATCAGAGAAATTTTGCTTTCAACAGATTTCTAACCAATATAATCCATGCTGCAGAGAAG